>JACRCY010000222.1 GCA_016218785.1 Deltaproteobacteria bacterium | reverse complement strand
CCGGGGCGCCCGGCTTTGAAGCGCCGCCGGGCCCGCCGCGCCGTGTCCCCGGGCAGGCCGCAGCGGGGTGCGGCGGGATCAGTCGCTGACGGCCGGCCGCCCCCCGTGGCCGCGACTACGGCGGCCGCGCCGGCGCGCGCCTCGCGGGCCGTGCTCGTGCTCCTCGGTCTTCTCGTGATCGTCTCCCTCGCCGGCCGCGTGGGCCGACTCGACCGCCCGGCAAGCCTGATGTTCGACGAGGTCTACTACGTCAACGCCGCGCGCGTGATCCTCGACGCGCCGCGACCGGCCGACAACCCCTGGGCCTGGCACCGCCCCGCCATCGACCCCAACGTCGAGCATCCCCCGGGCGGCAAGCTGCTGCTGGCCGCGTCGATCCGGCTGTTGGGCGACAACCCGTGGGGGTGGCGGCTCCCCGGCGCGCTCCTGGGCACCGCCGCCATCCTCCTGCTCTACGTGCTCGCGCGACGGGCCGGCGCGCTCCCCGGCGTGGCCCTGCTGGCCGCGTTCGCCTTCGCCTGCGACGACCTCGCGTTCGTCCACGGTCGGGTCGCCACGCTCGACGGCCCGCAGGTCGCGCTCATGCTGGCCGGCCTGTGGGCCTACCTCGCCGGCCGGCCGGTGCTCGCGGGCCTCGGCCTCGTGGCGGCGGCGCTGGTGAAGATCGCGGGTCTCTACGGCCTGGCCGCGCTGGTCGCGCTCGAGGCGTTGCGGTGGTGGCGGGCCCGGCCGACGCCCGGCGCCTGGCGCCCCGGCGCGCTGCGACCGCTCCTCTTGACCACGGCCGCGTTCGTCGTCGGCTACCCGCTGGCCCTGGGCGCCCTCGACCTCGGTTGGGGTGTCTTCAAGAACCCGCTCGAGCACCTAAGCTACGTCTGGAGCTACGGCTACACCCTCACGAACACCAGCGGATCGGCCGCGGCCACGAGCGCGCCGTGGCAGTGGCTGTTGAACCGCGTGCCCATGCTCTACCACCACGAGGGGGGCGCCACGGTCCGCGCCGCCATGAACCCGCTCGTCGTCTACGCGACCGTGCCGGCCCTGGCCTGGGCCGTCATCGCGGCCCGGCGGCGCACCGACGACGTGCCCCTCGTGGTGCTGGCGCTCTTCGCGGCGTGCTATCTGCCCTACTCCCTCGCGGCCGCGGCCGGCCGCCTCTCGTACATCTACTACTTCCTGCCGGCACTGCCAGCCGTGGCGCTGGGCGCGGCCCACCTGGCGTCGGCCACGAGGACGCGGCTGCTGCCGTGGCTCTACGCCGCCGCCGTGCTAGGCGGGTTCGCGTGGCGCTTCCCGTACCGGGGGGGACCCTGATGCGCCCCCGCCGACCACGTCGCGCGCTGTTGGTGGCCGCGGTCGCCGGGCTGGTGCTCGGCACCGGCTGCATGGACGGCCGTCGCTGGCATGCCGCCATGGCCGCCGGCCGCGCGGCGCAGGCCGAGGGGCGGATCGAGGACGCCGCGCGCAGCTTCGCCGCGGCGCTCGCGGCGGCGGAGGCGCTCCCGGCGGAGCACCCCTGCGTCACCGAGAGCCAGGACCGCCTCGGCGCGGTCTACCACCTGCTCGGCCGCCACGACGAGGCGGCGCCGCTCTTCCGGCGGCTCGCGACCAGCCTCGAGCGCATCCTCGGGCCCGGTCACCCGACCCTCGCGCGCAGCCTCAACTCGCTCGCCGAGGTCGAGCGCGCCCGGGGTCGGCCGGCAGACGCGGAGGGCCACTACCGGCGCGCGGTCGCCATCTGGGAGCGTACCCTCGGCCCCGACCACGCCGACACCGCGGTCGGGGTCGACGGCCTGGGCCGCGCGCTGCACGCCCGGGGCCGCTTCGCCGCCGCCGAAGAGCAGTACCGTCGCGCGCTGCGTATCCGCGAGGCGCTCTCGCCACCCCCGGCGCCCGAGCTGGCGCAGACGCTCGAGAACCTCGCGGATGTGGTCCAGCGCCAGGGGCGAGACGGCGAGGCCGACGAGCTGGCGGCCCGGGCGCGTGGCGTCGGCCCCGGAGCCGCGCCGCCGTGAGCTCGTGGCGCCGACGGCGGGCCGGCGCCGGGGCCGGTCGGCCTCGGGGCGCCGGCCACCGCCTCGCTACTTCACGATCAGGGTGCCGCCGAGCCTGCTGCCCACCGTCACGGCGCCGGCCTGCGCGTCGATGACGAGCGAGCGCACCCCGTTGAAGCGGATGCGCGTCTCGCCGGGGCCCTCGACGGTGAAGCTCAGCGTGCCGATCACGCGGTCGGCAGTCAGGGGGACCGCCGCGCGCTCGCCCAAGGAGCGCGACACGCCGAAGAAGCCGCCCTTGCCGTTCCCGGCCCCGGCGGCCAGGATCTCGGCGTCCCCGCCCGCGAGCGCCTCGCCGGCGGTGGCACCGACGATGGTCGTGACCGAGGTGTCGAACAGGAGCCGGCCGGCGACGCCGTAGGCGTCGATCCCGTCGCCCATCACCCGGAGGGTGAAGGCGTTCTCGAGGGGGCGGGCCTCCTCGAGCTCGAGCCAGATGCGTCCATCGGGCGCGCCCTCGTCGGGCACGAAGGCGATCGAGCTCGCGTGGAACGGGCCGCCGTCGGGCGGGGCGCCACCGTCGGCCTGGGCGCCCGCCGACGAGGGGGACCGGTTGTCGCCGCAGCCGACGATGGCCGCCACCGCAGCGATGAGGGCGAGGGTGACGATCCAGTTGGGCCGGCTCATGGCACCACCCCCTCCCGGCCGAAGTTGTCCATCACGACGGCCAGATCGTCGTCGTTGACCTGGCCGTCGCGGGTGAAGTCCGCGTCCAGGTAGTAGTTGTCGTCCCCCTCCATGGCCTGGGAGCCGCGCGCCCACGCCACGTAGAGCAGGTCGACCCCGTCGACGTCGTTGGAGCTGTCGACGTCGCCCGGGAGGGCGTGCTCCTGGGCGCCGCAGATCCAGGAGGCGCCGTCGACCTTGCCCGCGCGCGGCTCGAGGTCGACGGTGAAGGTCTCGTCGGCAACCCGGCCCGCGAACTGGAGGTAGAAGCGCCGCGGCACCTCGCTCGCCCCGGCCCACACCGTCACCTCCAGGGGCAGGTCGTAGACCATCTCGGTCTCCTGCACCTGCTCGACCCGGACGCGCACCGTGTGCTGGCGCCCGTCCCGGCCGTACTCGGCCGCCCAGCGGTAGATCGGGTAGCCGGTGGAGAAGACCCAGGTGTCGAAGAACGGGGCGAGGTCGACGCCCGACGCGGCCTCCATGGCGGCCTGGAAGTCGGCCACCTCGACCGGCTTGCGGCTCGTCTCCCAGGTGTTGTTCGCGGCGTAGCGGCGCATCCCGGCGAAGAAGGCCTCGTCCCCCAGATACCACTGGAGCATCCGGAGGACGTGGGCCCCCTTGTAGTAGGTCGTCAGCTGGTAGACCCAGTCGTCGTCGTAGATGTGGTAGCTCGACAGCGGCACCTCCGACTCGGGCGGGACGAAGTACCGGTACATCTCGAAGAACATGCGGTACGAGTAGTCCTCGTGGCGGGCGGGCCACAGGTGGTACCCGTAGAGGCGCGACGAGTACTCCGAGAACCCCTCGTTGAGCCAGGGAGAGATGCCGTCGCCCAGGCGCACGATCCCGCCCCACCAGGAGTGGGCGATCTCGTGGGAGAACATCTCCTCGGAGAGCGGCTCGGCCGGATCGTCGTCGAACAGGCTCGCGTAGTAGAAGGTGGCCGACTGCGGGCCCATCCCGCCGCCGAGCTCGTCGATGATCTGCAGGGCATCGTGCTTGAGGTAGAGGTACGGGCGGTACACCTCGCCGTAGTAGTCCACGATGTCGGCGCAGATCTCGGCCCAGGCCTGGCCGAAGTCCCGGCTGCCCGAGTGGATGTAGGTCGAGACCGGCTTCGCGTCGCGGGTCGAGGCGGTGAACACGTCGTACTGCGCGTAGGCGAAGGCCGGGAGCGACTCGGCGAAGAGGCCGGCGAAGCGGTGCACCAGGCGGTCACCCAGGTCGTCGACCGCCACCCGGTCGGACGTGGCCGCGGCCACGAAGCCGGGGGGCGTCGTGATCTCGAGATCGACGCCGCCGCTCGTGTAGAGGTCCGCGTAGGTGCTCGCGTTCTTCGACGGGATCCAGGAGGGCCCCACGAAGTACACGATCTCCTCGGACACCGTGCAGTCGAGCATGCCGCCGCCGCCGGTGCAGTCGGGCGGGCCCGAGTTGCGGAACCGCAGGGTCCGCTCTTCCCCCGTGGCGAGCGCCGCGGGCAGCGTGACCGTGGCCAGGCCCACGCCGGAGGACGTGGCGTAGGTGAACGGGAGCGGCGTCCCGTCCGGGTCCTCGATCGCGAACGTGGCGAGGCGGGTGACCATGAAGATCGGCTTCGTCACGCCGCTCTGCAGCGCCTTGATGGTGACGTCGACGACCGCGTCGATGGTGCCGGCGGCTCCGTCCGCCGCGAAGACGACCTTGGTCTTGACGATGTCGATCGGGTTGTACCCCCCCGCCCGCAGGTCGCCCGGCCGCAGGTGCTGGACGCGTCGGATCGTCCGCGCCGCCTCCGCGCTGTGGCGCGCGGCCCGGAGCAGGGCCCGCTCGCGGGCGGCGCGCTCGGCGCCCGGGTCGGGCCAGGGCCCTTCGGCGGACGCGAGGCTCGGGAGCAGGAGGCTGGGGAGCAGCAGGATGAAGGAGATCTTCATGGGGACACCCTCTCGTCGGCCGGCGCTACTTCTTCTTGATGGGGTAGGCGGCCAGGCGGCCCTGGCGGGGCAGCTCGCCGACGAGGGGGAGCGCGTAGGTGCGGAACTTCTCGGAGATGTCGGACTGCTCGCTCACGAGCCAGTCGGCCGGCATCGACTTGGTGTTCCTGGCGACCGTCTCGAGCGGCGTGGAGACGAAGTCGACGGCGTAGTCCTTGCCGTCGCCCAGGCGCCGGATCGCCACCGAGCCGTCCACGTTCTCGGCCACGGCCCAGCGAACCGCGAACTCGCCCACGCGCCGCGCCTCGAAGGCGTCGACCTCGGAGACGCAGCCGGCGAAGGAGCGCTGCAGGTAGCCGTAGGTATCGGCGCGCACGCGCTTGGCGCCGAGCTTCGCCTTGATCTGGTTGGCGAGGAAGTCTCCGAAGAAGCCCGACCCGGAGAGCTGCACGTTGCCGTGCGAGTCCTTCTCCTGGAGCTTGATCTCGGGGATCTTCTCGGCCACGCCCTCGCCCACGCACACCAGGCAGCGCCCCAGCTTCTGGTAGACGGCCGCGACGCTCCCCAGGAACTTGTCGAGCGAGAAGGTGCACTCGGGCGGATAGACGAGGTGCGGGCCGTCGTCGTCGTGCTGCCGCGCCAGCATGGTCGCGGCGGTGAGGAAGCCCGCCTTGCGTCCCATGAGGATGTTGACCTTGATCCCGGGGAGCGACCGGTTGTCGCAGTCGTCGCCCATCGTGGCCAGCGCGATGAAGCGCGCCGCCGAGCCGAAGCCCGGCGTGTGGTCCGAGACGAGCAGGTCGTTGTCGATGGTCTTCGGCACGTGGAAGGTGCGGAACTCGTACTCGGCGTCCTTGGCGAGGTCGTTGATGATCGACGCGGCCTCGGCGGAGTCGTTGCCGCCGATGTAGAAGAAGTAGCGGACGTCGTGCTTGCGGAAGATCTCGAAGATCCGCGCGCACTCCTCCGTGGTCGGCTTCTGGCGCACCGAGCCGAGCGCCGAGGCGGGCGTGTTCGCCACCGCCTCGAGGTCCCCGATCGACTCGCGCTTCAGGTCGACGAAGTCCTCGCCGAGGATCCCCTTCACGCCGTGCCGCGCGCCGTAGATGTTCTCGATCTGCGGGTGCTTGCTCGCCTCGAACACCACGCCCACCAGCGACTGGTTGATGACCGCCGTCGGGCCGCCCGACTGGCCGACCACCGCGTTGCCACGGAGCTTGTTCGCCATGTTGGAACCTCGGAGCGTCAGTGCGGGCGCAAGAGTACATGCGCCGGGCGCGCAGGACAATGAGTGAGGCGGTTGAAGGTCGAAGGTTGAAGGTTGAAGGCTGAAGGGGGGCTCAAGAACACAACCGCCCGCCGGATGACTCCGGCGGGCGGCGGTGAACTAGGGACTAGGGATAGGGAGACTAACTACTTCTTCTCCTTCTCCACCTTCGGGGCCTCCTCGGCCGCCTTCAGGTTGTACTTGAACTTGATGGTCGCGGCGCCGCACTTGAAGGTGCCCTTCTTGGCCGCGTCCTTCTTGCCCGCCTTCTTCGGGGCGGTGAACTTGCCCTTGAATTCCTTGTCCGCAGCACCAGCGATCTCAGCGGGGTCACCCTCGAACTTGAAGCCGGCGCCCTTGCAGGCAACCTTCTTCGCGTCCTTCTCGCCCTCGTTCTTGATCTTGACGGTGACTTCCTTCTCCTCGGCGGCCTTGAGATCGCCCATGTCGATCTCGGCGGGATCCGCGACGAGCTTGGCCGGCTTCTTCGGGGGCTCCTTCTCCTTCTTCGCCGCCTTCTCCTTCTTGGGGGCGTCCTCGGCGAAAACCGGGGCAGCGAACGCCAGCGCGACAGCCGGAATGAGCCATGCAAACTTACGCATCGTGATCCTCCTTACCTGTTGGCACAGTTGCTACGAAACCGTTGGCGCGGTCATGTTGCAAGGGCGGTGCCGCGTCCGGCCATCGTGGATCCAATTGGTTACCGTCCGAGATCGGCGGAAATCACGCATGCCCGCCACAGTCCGACCGCCCGCGTGTGGCAGCCCGCCCCATGGTAGGCGACACACTGTAGGCTGTAGGCTGTAGGGAGTACCGGGATCTACCTGACCCGTGGTCAGGTATGGCTGGGGGGTGTCGGGGGCGCATCCCGGGGCTACTTCTTGCCCTGGGCGTAGCCCCAGCGCCTGAGGAGGTTCTCGACCTCGCCCCTGGAGGCGTCGCTGTCGGCGCCGGCCTCGGCGGCCCCCTCGCCGCCGACCACGGGCGAGCGCCAGAGGTAGACGGCGACCTCGAGCCCCGCGTAGCTCAGGGGCGGGGTGCTCGAGTCGAGGAAGGGGAGATCGCCGCGGCCGAGCTTGCGCGGGTTCTCGGTGAGGCTGAGGCCGAAGCGCCCCAGGCGCAGCGCCTTGGCGTCGAGCGGCTTGCCGTCGAGCGCGAGGTCCAGCTCCAGCTCGGCCCACGGCGGCTCGACCTCGAAGTCGACGCCGTTCAGGTTCTCGCGGGCCGCGATCTCGATCTCCACCGCGTCGGGTGAGGGCACGGCGCGGGCGGCGCCGTGGATGCCGGTCACGGCCACCGTCGCGCCCACCGCGCGGATGCGCCCTTTCAGCAGGCGCGGCTGGTCGTCGGCGCCGAGGCGCAGACGGTAGGTCGTCGACGGAGTGGGCGCCGGACCCGAGGCGGGCGCGGCGCCGGCCGGCCCCTTGGTGGCGTTCTGCGGCTCGGCCCGGAACAGCTCGCGCATGAGCTTCAGCTTGGCGGGCGCGCTACCGACGAGGTTGCGCGTCTCGCCCGGGTCGGCCGCGACGTCGTACAGCTCCTCGGGGATGGCGCGCGTGACCCCGCCCCGCTGCACCATGGTGCCGAAGTCGCGCTTGATGTACTTGAGGTTGCCCACCCGCAGCGCGCGCACGCCGTGCCCCTCCACGAAGACCGGCCGCTCGGGCGGGTCGGGCTGCCCCTGGAGGAGCTGCGTGAGCGAGCGGGCGTACATGGGCCGCGCCGGCTTCTCGCCGAGGAGGTCGAGCACCGTCGGCGCCAGATCCATGAGGCGCACCACCTCGTCGCTGTGGCGCCCCGCGGGGATGCGGCCCGGCAGCGAGAAGATGAGCGGCACCTGCAGGGTCTCGTCGTACGCGGTCCAGCCGTGGAAGAAGAGGGTGGGGAGGTTGATGTCGGCGATGCGGTAGGCGTGCGCCGGGCTCATGGTCTCGCCGTGGTCCCCGAGCACGACGACGAGCGTCCGCTCGCGCAGGCCGAGCCGCTCGAGGGCGCGGACCACCTTGCCGACGTGGTCGTCGCCGTAGGCGATCTCGCCGAGGTAGCTCTTCTCGCCGGGGAGGAGGCGGCGCCCCGGCACCGGCTTCACCCGCGCCAGGTACTCGGGCGGCGGGTCCCAGGGGATGTGGGCGGTGTCGTAGTGGACCATGAGGAAGAACTGGTGGGTGCGGTTGCGCTCGAGCCACTGCTCGGCGGCGCGGGTGATGGCCGGCGTGTCGAGGACGCTGTGCCGGATGTCGACCACGCGCTCGTAGCCGAGGTCGAGGCCGATGGCCGCGTAGCCGAGGATGAAGAAGTTGTTGCCGATGAACTCCACCTGGTAGCCGCGGTCGCGGAGCGTGCGCGTGATCAGCTCGGGCCGGGCGCGGTAGAACTTCGGCGGCTGCTCGGGCCGCTGCTTGTAGTTGACCGCCGTGGCCGCGAGCGCCGACGGGTAGTTGCCGCCGAGGAACGCGACCGTCGACGGGCGCGTCCAGGTGGCGTTGGCGAACGCCTTGCGGAAGGTGACGCCGGTCCGGGCCACGGCGTCGATCTGCGGCGTCAAGCCGAAGGGGCCGCCGCACGCGCCCACCGCCTCGCAGCGCAGCGTGTCGACGAGGATGACCACCACGTTGAGCCCGCCCGTGCCGCCGCGGCGGTAGAGGAGCGGGTCGCCCCAGAACCCGGCGCCGGTGGCGCGGCCCGCGCCCCTGGTGACGAAGCCGAGCGTGACCTCCCGGCCCGCGAGGGGGGCGAGGTCCACCTCGGCCTCGATCCACTCGTTGGCCTCCGACGGCAGGACGGCCCGCGAGTAGAGGGCCTTCGTCCCGGCGGGCTCGCGCGCCTCGACCACGAACTCGAGCGCGGCGCCCGGGGGCTGCCCCGGCGCCGCCAGCCACGCGTGGCCGAAGCGGAGGTAGGCGCCGCCCTTCGGCACGCTGAAGGCGAAGCCGTAGTCCGCCGGCGGCGGCGCGAAGATCGAGGTGCGCGAGTCGTAGACGCCGATGCCCTTGTTCCAGGTGCGATCGCCGGCGGCGGCCTTCTGCCCCTTCGGCACCGGGCCCGGGTAGCCCTTGATGTCGCGGCGGAAGAAGGCGACGTCCACGTGGCTGTAGGCGCGGTCGCCCTTGAGCACGGCCCACGGGTCCGGCATCTTCTGCCAGTGCCAGGCGAGCTTCCCGTAGGCCGCGCGCAGGTCGGGCGTGCGCGCCTGCACCGTGGCGAGCCGGTCGACGAAGCGGACCTCCATCAGATCCAGGGGGCCCGTGCGCGGCGCGCTCGCGGCGCTCGCGCTGCTCGCGGCGCTCGCGGCGCCGCTCCGAGCGCGCGCCTGGCGGGGGCGACCATCGCAGGCCGTGAGCCCGACCAGCACGAGGAGCGCGAGGAGGCCGGCAAGGCGCATGGCGGCCTACTGCTCCGGGATGATGAAGTCGCGCCGCATGACCGTGCCGGGCTGCGCCAGCATCCAGGCGAGCAGGTTCTCGCGCAGCTCCTTGACCACCTCGGGGTGCCGGTCGGCCACGTCCACGCGCTGCTCGGGGTCGGCCTTGAGGTCGAAGAGCTGATAGCGCACCCCCTCCCGCAGCGGCATGTAGATGAGCTTCCACTCGGGCGTGCGGATGGAGCGGTGCTTGGCGAGGCCGACGAGGTCGTGGAACTCTTTCTTGAGCGCGATGTCGTCGTCGTGGGCGCGGTCGAGATCCGCGGTCACGGTGACCGGCGGGTAGGGGATGCGCTCGCCCGGGCCGTAGCCGGGGCCGAACGGCAGCATCCACATGCCGGTCTCGGCGTAGGCGCGCAGGGCCAGGTCGGCCTGCTCGCCGCGGATGAGGGGCCCCAGGTCGACGCCGTCGGCCTCGGGCAGCGGGGGCACGCCCAGCAGCGCCGCCAGCGTCGGCGCGAGGTCAACATCGCGGGTGATGGCGTCCACGGCGCGGGGCGCGGGGCGGTGCACCGGATCGTAGATGACGAGCGGCACGTGCAGGACCTTGTCGCCGCGGAGGTGCTCCCCGTGCCCCATGCCGCGCCCCTCCTCCCACATGTTCTCGCCGTGGTCGCCGGTGACCACCACGATGGTGTTGTCCGCGAGCCCGAGGCGCCTGACCTCGCGCAGCAGCCGCTTGACGGCCAGGTCGGTCGCGTGGACGGCGCCGTCGAAGAGGCCGTGGATCTGCCGCATGTCGGTGTCCGTGAGGCTGCGGTCGACGGTGGAGGCGGGCTTCTGGTAGAGGAACGGGCCGCGGTACTTCGGATCCACGAACTTGCGGTAGTAGGGGTCGCGCGAGGCGTAGGGGAAGTGCGACGCCGAGTAGAAGACGGTCAGGAAGAAGCGGTCGTGCTGGGCCACCCGCCGGAGCGTCTCGATGGCCTGGTCGGTGAGCATCTCCGGGTCGGAGTTCTCGGGGAGACCGGCCATGGCGGGGATCAGGCGGTGGCCGCCGCGGGTGGCCACGTAGGGCATCATGTGGTGGTGGATCTGCACGCCGCGCTGCGCGAGGATGTCACGGAAGCGGAAGGTCGGCGCCTCGACGGTGTCGAAGCCGAAGTCCATGCGGGTGAATATCTCGCCCGCGAAGTCGGACACCGCCGCGGTGCGATAGCCCGCCTGGCGCAGCGCCGCGGGGAACAGCCCCTTGACCTGGCTCCGCTCCTCCCACGACGGGAACATCGTACGGACGCCGTGGCGGTGGGGGTAGCGCCCGGTGAGCAGCGTGACCCACGAGGGGAAGGTGCGCGGCAGCGTGACGAATGACTGGCGGAAGTGCGCGCCGCGGTGGGCGAGGCCGGTGATGGTCGGCGTCACCCGCGCGGCCGCCTCTCCCACCCGATCGCCGCGGAGCGAGTCGAGGGAGATGAGCAGCACGTTGGGGCCCTTGGCCGGCGCGCGCGTGGGCAGGGCGGCGACCACGCCCACCGTGGTGCAGGCGACGACGGCGACGGCGGTCGCGATCCACACCCGGCGGTCACGCAGGCGCGGCCGCAGCCGCTCGGGGATCTCGCGGAGGCGGGCGAGGAGCCCGGTCGCGCGGGCGCGGCGCACGAGGGGCACCGCCACCGCGGCCGCGAGCGCGGCGAAGAAGAGGCAGTCGAGCAGCCCGAGGGGGACGTGGTGGGTGAGCGCGACCTGCACGCGGGCGCCCAGGCCCCCCTTGTCGTAGAGCCACTCGGCGTAGAGCTGCGGGTACTGGATGATGCCGCGCGCCAGGAAGCAGAGGTGGAGCGCCGCGATGCCGCCGAGGCTCCGCAGCACCCGACGCCACCGCGGGGGCGAGGCGCCGCGGCCGAAGTCCCACAGGCGCCCGAGGACGCTCGCGAGCAGCCCGAGCGTGGCGCCGATGACCGCGTAGAGCAGCAGCAGCTTGAGCTGCTCCCGGACGATGTAGCCCCAGAACATGCCCAGCGCGGCCTTGGCGGCGCCGTCGTCGCGCCAGCCCATCATCGCCAGGTCGGTGGCGGCCGTGGCCTCCCGGTAGAACAGGAACGCCGCCAGCAGCGCGCCGTGGAGCGGCGCGGCCAGCGCGACGGGGCGGAGCACGCGCCAGATGCGCACGGCCGTGCTCGGTGCGTTCGGGGACGGAGCCACGAGTGGGTGAGTATATCCGCCTGGGGCGGAAGTCTAGCCCAGGCCAGGGCCGCGCGCGAATTGGCGCATCGGAGCTTCCGCCTCCGAGGCCACGCCGGACGGGCGGCTCGAGCATCCAAGCAGGCACTCGACGCCGGGCCCCGGGGCCGCGAGGAGCGACCGCCGGGCGTCCGGCGGGCGGTGCTTTGTGACGGTGGGCTCTGGAGGTGTGGGAATGCGCACGATGCTCGATGTCTCGATTCCGGTCGAAGCTGGGAACGTCGCCCTCAAGGAGGGCCGCCTGCAGAAGACCATCCTGGCGACGGTGGACCAGCTCCGCCCCGAAGCGTCGTACTTCTACCCGGAGAACGGCCAGCGGCACGCGTTCTTCGGGGCCGAGCTCAAGGAGTCGTCGCAGATCCCGGGGGTGGTCGAGCGCCTGTTCGAGGAGCTGAACGCCGCCGTCACGATCACGCCGGTGATGAACTACGAGGACCTGAAGAAGGGGCTCGGGCAGATCGGCGTCAAGTAGCGACGGGTAGCGCGCCCGCTCGCGGGCGCATGCCGCGGGGGCGGTGTCAGTCGCCCTGGAGCGCGGTCGCGAGGTCGCTGCCGATCTGGGCGAACGACCCATCCGCGTCTGCCGTGCAGGCGTTGAAGAAGCGGGCGCGATCGGCGTCGAACTGCCGCGTGAAGGCCTCGAGGCGGATGGCGGGCTGGGCGGAGGCTTGCCAGATGCCGCCGCCCCCGCGGCACGACGCCTTCAGCCAGGGGTAGCCGTTTGCGTCGGACCCGATTTCGACGGGCGTCGGGGGGCCGGCGAACACCGCGGTGTACACCATGCGCGGGCTGGCCTTCAGCGCCTTGAAGTCGCGGGCGAAGGTGGGCACGGGAACCAGCTGATGGTGGGGGTCGGGGTCCTTGTCACCCGGGAAACAGCTCTCGCGGGTGCCGACGTCGCGGCCCACGTCGCGGCCCTGGCACAGGACGCCGTACTGGAAGCATCGGTAGGACGAGAGCGGCCCCAATCCGTCGATCCAGGGCTGGACGCCGGTGTCGAAGAGCGTCGAGTCGGGTGGGGCCGAGCAATCGTCCTCGGAACTCATGACGACGAGCAGCAGGTAGGCGTCGGGCCGGAGGAAGCCGGCGTTGGCAGGCTGGGTGCAGCCAACGGGCGTGTTGCAGCCCACGAGGGCTGCGCGCGCGGAGCCGAGGTTGTGCTCGAAGCCGCAGCCGCCGACGCCGACTGACCGGTAGCAGTCGAAGACGTCGTCGACGGTGCCAGCGAAGTTGGGGGACGTCACGCTGCCGTCACTGGCCAGCGAGAAGCCAAGGAACCGCGCGGACGGGTCGCTGAGGTGCGCCGTGGTACAGGTGGAGCCCCACCCGGTGTTCCAGAGCTGCCCCTGGTCGCCGCCGATCGTGTCGCAGGATGGCGCCGTGAAGACGCCCGCGCCCAGGTCGCTGGTGACGACGCCGACTTGGACGCTCAAGCCCGGATGCGCGGCTGCCAGCGGGGCAAGGAGGGCCGAGAGCCGCATGGGACACAGGCCGCTGTCGCCGAAATCCGTGTTCGAGTTGTCGATGGCGAAGAGGATGTCGAGCTGGTCGGAGGGGGGCCCGGGGACGAAGGTGTCGAACCCGCCGTCGGGCGGCGCGGCCGCCGGCCGGCCGCCGCAGGCGGCGAGGAGGCTGGCGAGGGCGAGGGCGGCGGGCAGGGCGCCGCGGGTGACGGGGCGAGCGAGCATGGCCGCCTCCTCAGATGCGTACGGCCGTCGGAGCACGGAGGTACGCCCGGCTGGGAGACCCGGGCGGTGCCGACCGGCGGGCAGGGCTCGCGAGAGGCCGTGGTCCCGGACCGGCGGACAGGGCTGCCGAGGGGCCATGGCCGCAGCCAGGCAGGAAATTGACTCCACCCGCAAGCCGCCGCCTCCGGCGGCGGACTCCCCCAGGCTCTGCCGTCCCGTCGTGCATCTTCGGACGTGCGAATCGGCTGGGGCAGGTCGCCAAGTGAGAAAGGAGTCACGCGCTCCGTCGCCGAGGCTGG
>JACRCY010000227.1 GCA_016218785.1 Deltaproteobacteria bacterium | reverse complement strand
CGCGCGGTCGTCTCGCGGGCGTGCTCGATGAAGGCGAAGAGCGCATGCGCGATCCGCGCCGGGTTGCCGCGCAGCTGCGGCACCGGGCTCCACTCGACCTGGAGGTCGAGGAGGCCGCGAGTCCCGGACTGCAGCACCTTCACGACCTCGAGCGTGATTCGCGGGAGGTCCACGGGAAACCCGTCGCCGCGCTCGGTGAAGGCCGCCAGGCGGCGCACCACCTCCCCGATGCGCGCGCACCCGTCGGAGGTCTCGTGCGCCACCTGGGCGCCTTCCGCCAGCAGGAAGTCGAGGTCGGCGCGCTCGCTCTCCGAGAGCGACGCGCCGCGCACGGCGCGCGCACAGAGCTGGATGCCCTGGCCGAGCAGGGTCACGTTGGCGGTCACGAACGCCAGCGGGTTGTTGACCTCGTGGGCCACGCCCGCGGCGAGCATGTCGACGGCGCCGAGGCGCACGGCGCGGAGCTGCCGCAACGTCACCGCATGCGGGCGCCGCCCGCCAGGAGTGGTCGCTCGTGTCAGTGGGCCAGGCATGAAGGGGGCATCGGCGGGTTGTCCCGGGGACTTGAGGGACCCGGCGCCGCCGCCTACGGCGGCGCGGTCAGGCCGGCGGCCCGGGGTCCCCGCCGTCGAGGACCTCGCGGACCTTGCGGCCCAGCACGTCCGGGGTGAAGGGCTTCTGCACGAACGCCACGCCCGGCTCCAGGACCCCGTGGTGCAGGATGGCGTTGTCGGTGTAGCCGGACATGTAGAGGACCTTCGCCGCCGGGTGCGCCGCCGTGACCGCCAGGCCGACCTCGCGGCCGCTGCCGCCGGGCATGACCACGTCCGTGAGCAGGAGCTGGATGGCCGCCGCGGACGCGGCCACGCGCCGGGCCGCCTCGAGCCCGTCCGCCTCCAGGACCCGGTACCCCAGGTTCCGCAGGGCCCGCGTGGCGGCCGCGCGCACCTCGGCGTCGTCCTCGACCAGCAGGATGGTCTCGTCGCCGCCGCGCAGCGTCTCGGCCCCGTTGGCCGGGCGCCACGGCTGCTCGGCCGAGGTCACGCGCGGCAGGTAGACCTTGAAGGTCGCGCCCCGGCCCGGCTCGCTGTACACCCAGATGAAGCCGTTGCTCTGCTTGACGATGCCGTAGACCGTCGAGAGGCCGAGGCCCGTCCCCTTGCCCTTCTCCTTGGTCGTGAAGAACGGCTCGAAGACCTTCGCCTGCGTCTCCGGGTCCATGCCGCAGCCGGTGTCGCTCACGGTGAGCCGCACGAACGGCCCCACGGCGCCGGTGACGTGGCGGCGCACGTAGTCCTCGTCCAGCTCCACGTCCGCGGTCTCGACGAGGAGCCGGCCCCCGTCCGGCATGGCGTCGCGCGCGTTGACCGCGAGGTTGACGATCACCTGCTCGAGCTGCCCCGGGTCGGCGCGCACCAGGCCGAGGGTGGGCGCCAGCGCCAGGACGATGGCGATGTCCTCGCCGAGGAGCCGCGGCAGCATCTTGTGCAGGTCGGTGATGAGCCCGTTGAGGTCGAGGACCCGGGGCTGGAGCATCTGCCGGCGGCTGAACGAAAGGAGCTGGCGCGTGAGGTTGGCGGCGCGCTCGCCCGCCTCCTTGATGTCGGTGATCTCCTCGCGCCGGGGGTCGCCCTCACCGAGCCCTTCCAGCGCGAAGCTGCAGTTGCTGAGGATGATCGAGAGGAGGTTGTTGAAGTCGTGCGCCACGCCGCCGGCCAGCCGGCCCACGGCCTCCATCTTCTGCGCCTGCTGAAACTGCTCCTGCAGCCTGCCGCTCGCCGCCTCGGCGCGCTGGTGCTGCCGACCCAGATCAATGTCGTACAGGGCAAAGGCGAGGTCGCCGGCCACTTCGCAGAAGAGCGAGAGCTCCCCCGCGTCGTCGGCCATCTCCGCCGGGAGCGCGGCGACGAGCACGCCGTACGTCTTGCCCAGGTGCCGCATGGCGACCGCCAGGCCCGCCGTGTCGCGGTACTGCGGCGCCACCGGACAGGCGCCGCAGTTCGCGACGGGATCGGCCACGACGACCGGGGTCGCGGACGCCAGGGCGCGGCGGCAGCACTCCGGCAGCTCCCCGCGCTCGAGCTGCGCGCGCACGCGCGCGAACGCGGCGCCGATCCCGGCCTCCGCCGCCGCCTCGAACCGCCCGTCCGGAGTGACGGCGACGAACCAGACGCAGCGGAACCCCCGCGTCTCGGCCAGGATCGCGCAGGCCTCCTGCAGCAGCCGGTCGCGGTCCCGCGCACGGGTGATGAGCTGGTTCACGTTGCGGATGGCGCGGAGCACGGCGTTCAGGTGGCGCGCGCGCTCCAGCCCGAGCTGGAGCGCGGCCGTACGCTCCTTGACGAGCTCTTCGAGATGGTCGCGGTGGCGCCGCAGCTCGACGTTGGCCGCCTCCAGGCGGTCCCGGTGCCATTGGCGCTCGATGTTCACCGCCAGGCCGTTGGCGAGATTGCCGACGAACGGCTCGTAGGGCGCGTACCGCTCGCGTTCCTCCACCTGGAGGAGGAGGAACCCGAAATGCCGGTCTTGGGTCCGGAGCGGGAAGACGCGCATGTTGGCGCGGCTCGCCAGGCGGCAGGGGTGCCCTGGATCGTGGTCGATGTCGCCGTCGGGAACGTCACAAGCCGCGCATTCTGCCGCCGGTTCACCGCCGAGGCGGGGACGCGCGCCGCCCGGCAGGCAGACGGCGCACGACGCCACGCCCGGCATTCCCTCGACGGCGCGGTGCATGAACTCGCCCATCCGCTGCCGGGCGGAGAAGACGGAGAGCGTGCTCTGGGCCGCGAGCAGCTGGCCGAGAATGCGCGGGTCGGCGTCGATTCCGGACGGGCTCAAGCTGCCACCCCCGCGGTCGTGGTCATCGTGCCGGCTGCAGGAACTCGTGCGGCTGGAGGTAGTAGGGATTCCTCACGATGCGCCCGTGCACGATCATCATGGGGTGCACCTTGAGGACGTCGAAGATCGCCGCGCCGTCGAAGCGCCGGGCGTCGTACTGGCAGACCGCAGTGATGGGGTGGGTGGCGAGCACGTCGTTGACGAGGGCCTCGTATTCCATCAGTCGATCGGATCCCGGGATGCCGCGCAGCGCCCACGACATCTCGCCGCTCACGCGCCCCCCCGGGTAGCCTTGGTCCACGACCGACTGGTGATACGCCCGCAGCGTGCTCAGCATGGCCTCCGGGGCGAACCTGCCGTCGGGGCAGTAGGTCTTCTCCGCGACGGTGATGGAGAACCCCGGCGCGTTACCCTGCCGGGGGACGTCGACCCCCATGTCTCGCAACCACGCCGCCACCTCGACCGGGGCCATGGTGTCGGCGAAGTACGCGACCTTCTCGCGCGCCTGGAGGCCGGCGTCCAGGAACCTGCCGATGACTCCTCGCCGTTCGTCCTCGTGGTCGTAGATGAGGCACATGTGCGTCCCCGTCGGAAACAGCTCGTCGGTGAAGCCCATGACGGCCGGCCGTGGTGATCGGTCCATCGCTCCCTCCCCGCTCGCAGCTTCGAGCTGATCCGGGGTCGTGTTGCTACTGCTCACTGCTCCATGGTCGCTCGGCGCGTCCCGGCGCCGGCGAGTCAGGAACGTTGGTGTGGCACACCGCGCCCGCGGGCTAGCTGGCGCCCTCGCCGGCGGTCGGGAGCCTGGTGGACCGGGGCACTTGCCGCGGCGCGTCGATCACCTCCCGCACTTTCCGCGTGAGGTCCGCCGCGGTGAACGGCTTGTTGACGAAGTGGGTCCCCGGATCCAGGACGCCGTGGTGCACTATCGAGCTGTCGGTGTAGCCCGACATGTAGAGCACCCGCAGCTCCGGGCGGATCGCGGTGAGCCGGTCCGCCAGCTCGCGGCCGCTCATGCGTGGCATCACCACGTCCGTCACCATGAGGTGGATCGCGTCCTGGTGCTGCTCGCACCGGAGCAGGGCCTCACCGCCGTTGGCCGCCGTCAGGACCGTGTACCCGGCCGCGCTCAGGATCCGCGCCGCCAGCTTGCGCACGGCCTCCTCGTCCTCTACCACCAGCACGGTCTCGGCGCCGGTCGCGGGTGAGGGAACCGGCGTGGTGCGCGTGGCGGCCTCGGTGGCTGACAGCTCGCGCGGCAGGTAGACCTTGAACGTGGTTCCCCGGCCCGGCTCGCTGTAGACCCAGATGTGGCCACCGCTCTGCTTGACGATGCCGAAGACCGTGGCGAGCCCGAGGCCGGTGCCCTTGCCGGCCTCCTTGGTGGTGAAGAACGGCTCGAAGATCCGCGCCTGCGTCTGCTCGTCCATGCCGCTGCCGTTGTCGGTGACGGAGAGCAGCACGTAGGGGCCGGGTGTCACCGCGACGTGCCGGTGGGCGTGGCTCTCGTCGAGCTCGACGTTGGCCGTCTCGACCGTGAGCACGCCCCCGCCGGGCATGGCATCGCGGGCGTTGACGGCCAGGTTCATGACCACCTGCTCGATCTGCCCGGGGTCGGCCAGGGTGTTCCCCAGATCGGGGGCGAGGCCCATCCGCAGCTCGACGTCCTCGCCGATGAGCCGCCGCAGCAGGCCTTGCATGCCGCCGACCACCCCGTTGAGGCTCAGCACCTCCGGCTGCAGCACCTGCTTCCGGCTGAACGCGAGCAGCTGCCGCGTGAGCGCGGCGGCGCGGTTGCCGGCCTTCCGGATCTCCTCGAGGTCATCGCGGAGGGGATCGCCCTCCCGCACGGCGTCGATGGCGAAGCCGGCGTAGCTGAGGATCACCGACAGCAGGTTGTTGAAGTCGTGCGCCACGCCGCCGGCCAGCCGCCCGACCGACTCGAGCCGCTGCACCGCCCGGAGCTGCTCCTCGGTCGCGCGCAGCTCGTCCTCGGTCTGGAACCTGAAGATCGCTTCGCCGATGGCGCCGGCCGCCGCGGTCAAGGCCTGGGACGCGCGCCAGGCGCGACGACGCAGCCGCTGCGGTCAGCGGCCCCGGCCCGACGCGGGGCGCGGCGGCGCGAGCCCGAGCTTGCGGGCCTTGCGCCGGAAGGCGTGGTAGTTGACCCGGAGCGCCGCGGCCGCGGCACGGAGGTTGCCACCGTGGACGCGGATGGCGTCGTCGAGGTGCGGGCGGAGCAGCGCGTCGAGGCTCCCCGCGGGCGGGGCCGCGGCGGGTGGCCGCCCCGGCGCCGCGGCAGGCGCGGGCGCGCTCAGGTGCCGCGCCTCGTCCTGCAGGCGGTGCGCGGTGCGCTCGTGCGCCCAGGCCTCGCGGCGCTTCGCGGCCGCGGCGAGCAACGCCTGGAGCCGCTGCGGGAAGTCGGTCCTGCCCAGCTCCGTCTTCGGGAGGTAGGCGTGCGCGCCCGCGTTCCAGCCCCGCAGCACCGTGCTGCCCTCCACGTCCACCGTG
>JACRCY010000219.1 GCA_016218785.1 Deltaproteobacteria bacterium | reverse complement strand
GCATCGAAGGAGCCGAAGGCATCGAAGGAGCCGAAGGCATCGAAGGAGCCGAAGGCATCGAAGGAGCCGAAGGCATCGAAGGAGCCGAAGGCATCGAAGGAGCCGAAGGGCCCGAAGGAGCCCAAGGCCGTCAAGCCGCCGCCGCTCAAGGACGACGGCCCCGACGTCAAGCCGCCGCCCGCCGCGGCGAAGACCGGCTACCTGCGCATCAACTCCAAGCCGTGGACGCGGATCTACATCGACGGTCGCGACACGGGGTTGACCACCCCGCAGACCAAGATCAGCCTGCCCGCGGGGCGCCACAGCGTGACCCTGGTGAACAACCCCTTCAACATCAAGCACTCGTTCTCGATCACCATCCAGGCGGGCGAGACCGCGACGAAGGTCCTGGATCTCCGGAATCCGGAGCAGCAGAACGAGTGAGTGAAGCAGTCGAAGGTTCGACGTTGAACGTTCGACCTTCGACCTGCAACGGCCCTTCTCGGCTATTGCGCGTCCAGGGCTTCGCCCCAGGCCCGCATCATCTCCGGGACGGCGAGGTCACTCGTGGGGACGTCCGCGGGGGCCTCACCGAAGAGGACGTACAGATCGGCCGGCGCGTAGCGCATCTGGGCGTGCCACCGCTGCGTGAACTCGGCGCGGTGGCGCTCCATCTCGGGGAGGGCCGCCCGCCGCAGCTGCCGGAGCTTGTTGGTCACGTGGGTGCGCACCGCCTCGTCCTCGGTGGTCAGGAGGATCTCCTCGAGGTGGCGGATGGCGGCCTCCGTCTCGCCGCCCTTGGTCAGGATGGTCGCGACCAGCACGGGGAGCCAGGCCGGACCGCCCCCGGCGAGCGCGGCCCGCCGGATGTGCTCCGCGCCCTTGAGCCTGAAGGCCAGCTTCTGGCGCTCGTCCGACGTCTTCAGCTCGTGGATGTAGTTGACCCCGAGCCTGAAGTGGAGCTCCCAGTCGTCGGGGAAGCGCTTGAGGCCCAGCTCGAGGAACTCGTTGCTCTCGCGGACCACCGCGTTGGTGACCTCCACGCCGCTGGCGGCGTAGGAGATCCCGGCCCAGGCGTAGAGCCGGCGGAAGTTGGGATCGAGCGCGAGCGCGGTGCGGAGGTAGCGGTCCATGAAGCGAAAGTCGCCCCGCCTGGTGAACTCGTCGCCGAAGTAGATGACCTGCCGGATCCACACCAGGTCGGCGCCGAGCTCGGTGTAGCCAAGCGTCATGGCGCGCAGCGCCGACGGCTCGGGCAGGTAGTGGAGGTCCTGCTCGGGGGGCAGGCGGTCCCGGCGGTAGACGGCGCCCACGTGGAGACCGAAGACCGCGGAGAACCCCAGGCAGATCACTCCGGCGGCGAGGGCCCGGCGAGGGAGCGAGGAGAGGTGAGGCTGCGGCATGCTCGGCTGGAGCATAGCCGAGGAGGGGGGGAGGAGTGAAGGCTACTCGATCTCCTTCGACGGATCGACGTACAGCGGCGTGGTCTTGATCTCGCCCGCGGTCGTCGAGCCCTGGCGCGTGAACAGCGAGGTGATCGAGTCGCAGTTCAGGTCGCCGACCGCGGCGGCCGTGAACAAGACGTTGTTGCAGGGACCCGTAGCCGGGCAGCACTGGCCGGAGAACGCGAACTTGTAGTAGTGCGGGTCCGTGATCGAGAACGACAGCGCCATCCAGGGCGTATCCCAGGAGTCCTTGAGGTTGGTGTCGGTCTGGTCGAGGCTGCACTTCGACGGGCAGCAGCCCGTTCCGGGCAGCCCGGCGGCGCCGAGGTTGTTGAACCACGCGTCAGCGGTGCCCGGGAAGCACTTCGGCAGCGGTACGCCAGCCGAGCTGGCGTGGTCCACGTCGAAGTAGGCGATCGCACCATGGACGATCTTGCCCAGGTTGGTGCCGGCCTCGGCGCTCTTCGACTTGCGGATGTACTTGACGAACGCCGGGATGGCCACTGCGGCCAGGATGCCGATGATGGCAACGACGATCATCAGCTCCACGAGGGTGAAGCCGCCTGCTACCTTCTTCCGGAACCTAGCCAGCATTGCTCTCCTCCTTGCCTTTCGATCCCCTGCGCCGGGCCGCACCATGCGCACCAGTGCGGGGGTCATTTCCTCGAGCCGCCGAATCCGAGCCAGGAGCCGACCGGACACCTGGGTCCAACTGAGCACCAAGCAAGCCGGGTGCCACCGGCTTCATGATCGCCAAGGTATCGATATCTTGGTGACACGCCGGCCTGGGTTCCCCCCGCAGCTCCTGCGGGTGCCGAGAATTGTCAGCCGCACGGACAAAAAGCGCAAGTTCGTATCACCGGACCGTGGGTCAGTCGTCGCTCTCTGCACCGTCCTCGCCCGCGCCGGCCGGCTCTATGCCGAGCTTCACGAGCCGGTAGCGGAGGGAGCGCAGGCTCACGCCCAGCAGCCGGGCGGCCTCCTTGCGTACGCCGCCAGCGTGCGCGAGCGCCTTCTCGATCAGGCCGCGCTCGACCGCGCCGAGCGCCTGGTCCAGGTCGAATCCCGCCCGGGGGAACTCGAGGAGGGCCGCGGCACCCTGGCCGCCCGATCGCAGGCCAGCCAGGGACTCGAGATCGATCCGGTCGCGCGACTCGAGGGTGACCGCGCGCTCGATCACGTTCTCCAGCTCGCGCACGTTTCCCGGCCAGTCGTTCGCGCACAGGGCCGCCATGGCCGCCGGCTCGATCACCGGCGCGGGGCGACCGAGCTCCGCGGCGAAGTGGCGGATGAAGTGGTCGGCGAGGAGCGGGATGTCGGCGCGTCGGTCCCGCAGCGGCGGGAGCCGGATGGGGACGACGTTGAGGCGGTAGTAGAGGTCCTGGCGGAAGCGACCGTGCGCCACCTCGTCCTCGAGGTCCCGGTTGGACGCCGCGATCACGCGCACGTCGACCTCGCGCTCGTGGACGCTGCCGACGGGCTTCACCACCCGCTCCTGGAGGGCCCGCAGCAGCTTGACCTGCAGCGCGGGTGGCAGCTCGCCGATCTCGTCGAGGAAGAGCGTGCCGCCGGTGGCCGTCTCGAAGAGGCCCGGCTTGTCGGACAGGGCGCCCGTGAAGGCCCCCTTCACGTGTCCGAACAGCTCGCTCTCGAGGAGCGTCTCTGGAATCGCGGCGCAGTGCACCGCCACGAGCGCTGCGCGGGCGCGGGGGCTGAGGTGGTGCACGGCGCGGGCGACCAGCTCCTTGCCGGTCCCCGACTCGCCCAGGACCAGCACGTTGGCGCGGGTCGGCGCCACCTTCCGGCACAGCTCGAAGACCTGCTGCATGGGCGGCGACTTGCCGATCATGCGGTCGAGGCCGTGGCGCTCGGAGATCCGCTCGCGCAGCAGGGCGTTGTCGCGGACCAGCTGTCGCTTCTCGAGGGCGCGCGCGATGACCAGGCCGATCTCGTCCACCTTGAACGGCTTGTTCAGGTAGTCATAGGCACCGCGCTTCATCGCGGAGATGGCGGTCTCGGGCGTGGCGTAGGCCGTGACCACGATCACCGGGGTGTCGGGGGAGCGCGCCTTGACCTCGTCGAGCAGATCGAGGCCGCTCCCGCCGGGAAGCTTGAGGTCGGTGATGACCAGGTCGAAGGGCAGCTGGCCGCCGAGCTGGCGGCTGGCGTCCTCGGCGCTCTCCGCGACCACCACGTCGTGGCCCGCGCGGCGCAGGCAGATCGACAGGAACTCGCGCATCGACTGCTCGTCGTCGACCACGAGCGTGCGGGAGCGGGCGGTCACGTCAGGGAGAGTACCGGTTCGGGGCAGCCCGGGTCAACGAGACCAGCGCCACTGCCGGCTGTGCCGGGCCAGCGCGCTCGGGTCGCACGCGACCCGGCCCGGGTGCCGGTAGACCGTGCAGCTGCCCACGCGCCCGGCCACCTCGAGGTCCGCGAAGCGCCGCGCGGGCTCGCCGGCGCCCGGGCACGCGATCACGTAGTTGACCAGGGGGAACGCGGCGGGCGACGGCGTGCCCACGACGAGCGGTGCGCCCCGGTGGAGGTAGGTGAAACCCCCGGTCGAGCCGATGCGGTGGAGGCCAGTGGCGTTCCCGACGGGGACGACCGCAACGGCGCACAGGTCGGAGCGCCGCCCGACGCGCGCGAGGGCGCGGTTGCAGTCACGGCGGAACGACCACGGCGTGGCGCGCTCCTCGGGGAGGCCGGCGTAGAGGCCGAAGTCGCCGAAGGTGACGGCGCCGGCGCGCTGGGCTGACGCCGCGACCCATGCCACCAGCAGCGCCGCGGCCAGGGTCACGGCGCCGCGCGCCGAGGTGACGCGCTCGAGGCGTTCGAGGGCCTCCGCCACGCCGCAAGCGGCCGCGGTGCAGAGCACGAGCACCGCGAGGAGCACGAAGCGGAACTCCTTGTGCCCGATCGCCGAGTGGGCCACGAGCACGAGCCCCCCGACGGTCGCGGCCAGCAGCAGCGCGGGCCGTCGCGCGAGCGGGAGGAAGAGCAGCAGGGCGGCCGCGGGCCCCAGCAGGACGAGGAGGCGCACGAGGTAGAAGTGCCACGGCATGCGGCCGAAGACGCTGGCGACGTCCTGCCCCACGTTGGTGTGGAGATAGGCGAACAGCGAGTGGAACGGCAGCCCCCAGGTCGCCCAGTCGAGGAGCCCGACGGCGAGAACCGGCGCCGCGGCGCCCGCCGCGAGCCACGCGACCGCGCGGGCGCGGCGCGTGGCGACGAGGAACAACGCCAGGCCCGCCGCGGCGAGCCCCTCCTGGTAGCGGAACGCGAACGCGAGCCCGAGGAGCAGGCCCGTGACGAGGTGCCCGCGACGCGAGGCGGTGTCGAGCGGGGCGGGCGGGCTCTCGGCCACGCGGGCGCAGGCCCAGAGGGCGAAGGTGACGGAGAAGGTGTGACCGAAGGCGCGCGGCGCGACCAGCACCAGCACGTACCACGTGGCGCACAGCCACGCGGCCCCGAGCCCCGCGCGCGGCGAGTGGAGCGCGCGGCCGAGGCGGAAGCAGAGCCACGGCCAGGTGGCCGTGAGGAGGGCCGCCAGCAGCCGGGCCACCAGGGTGTAGCCCTCGGGGGCGGTGACGCCGAGGAGCTTGAGCAGCCCGAGCAGCAGGACGTACACCCCCGGCACGGTCCAGGGGCGGGCGCCGGCCTCGAACTCCCAGACGCGCAGGCCGGAGCCGTAGACCACGCCGTGCGCGGGCTCGAGGCTCTGGTGGATGTCGTCCGGGTGGAAGGTGCCGTCGGCGCCCCACCCGAAGCCGATCCGAGCCGCCGCGCCCACGAGGAGAGCCAGGGCGAGGAGGAGGCGCTGCCGGCGGCTCACCGCGGTCCCCCGTCGCCGGTCAGCATGCGGGCCCGCGCCCGGCAGGCGGCCGCGCGCGGCGCGTCGCCCCCGCGCCCGAAGGCGGCGGCGAGCACGCGCCACGGCTCG
>JACRCY010000018.1 GCA_016218785.1 Deltaproteobacteria bacterium | reverse complement strand
GGCCCTCTACGCGGCGCTCGGCCTCGCTCACCCCGATCCCGGACCCGCCCCCGGCCCGCGCTGAGGCCGACGCGTGTGGCGCCTCGGGAAGGACCTCCGCCTGCTCGCGCGCCTGGCGCTCGAGCTGCGCCCTGACGTCGCGGCGTTCCACGCCCGTTACGAGGTCGCGCGGCGCCTGCGCCCGGGCCGCCTCGGGGCGCCGTCGCTGCCCACCGCCCTCTACATCGAGACGTCGGCTTTCTGCCGGGGACGGTGCCGCGGCTGCTACGTGCCGGTGCGCGAGCGGCGGTCGGCGACGACCCTCGACCAGGCGGCGATCGCACGGGCCCTGGCCGGGGCGCGGCGGCTGCGGCCCGACTACGTGTGCCTGGTGGGCGGGGAGCCGCTCGACGGTCCCGCCCTGGCGGTGAACCTCGCCATGGTGGACGCGGCGCCCGACCTCCGCTTCCTGCTGTGCACCGGCGGCCACGGCCGCTGCGACGCGGACCTGATGCGCCAGCTGGCCGCGCGCGCCAACGTCGCCGTGCTGTTCTCCGTCGACGGCCGAGCCGCGACGCACGACCGCATCCGCGGCGCCGGCAGCCACGGGCGCATGGTGGCGGCCATGAGGAGCTACAACGGCCGGCGCGGCCAGGTGTGCGGCGCCAGCGTGACGCTGCGCCGGGAGAACCACCGCGAGGTGACGGAGCCGGCGTTCTTCGACGAGCTCGAGACGGCGGGCTGCAACCTCTTCGCGTTCGACGTCTGCTTCGCCCGCCGCGGCGCCGGAGCCGTCACTGCGCCCGAGCTCGCCGCCGCGATCGACCGACTGCGCCGCGTCGCGGCGCGCGGGCGGAGCGCGCTCTTCGTCAACCCGTACGGGCGCGTGCGCGCCGCCGGGCTCGACCAGGGGGGCGGCATGATGGCCCTCTCGATCGACTGCCACGGCACCATCTTCGGCTCGCGGCGGGGGGCGCCGCTCGGCAGCCTGGCCGCCGGCGGTCTCGAGGCGATCCTGAGCGGGGAGGCCTTCCAGCGATCACAGCACCGGCTCGGCCTCGGCGGCTGCGCGGCGGACGATCCGCGCCGGGAGTTGTTCCAGCAGACGCTCGGCGCCCTGGCGAACATGGAGGCCGGCGCCGGTCCGGTTGCCGGCTCGCGGTCGCGGCCGCCGCGCGTGCCGCCGCCTACCGCGACGCGGCCCCCCCCGCGCGCACCTGCCGCACCACCTCGTCGATCGCCGCCACCACCGCGTCCGGCCGCTCGAAGTGGATCGAGTGGCCGCTGTCCGCCAGCACCCGCACCGTGCCCCGCGTCGACAGCCGCGCCAGCTCCGGCTGCAGCTCCTCCACCCACACTCGGTAGTACGCCTCGCGCGCCTCCGCCGGCAGGTGGGCGAGGTCCGGCTGCCGCCGGGCAGCCACGAGCACGATGAACGGGCGGTCACCGAGCGCGCCCGCCGCCCGCGCCTCGGCGCCGCTCGTCGCGAAGGCGTCCACCTCGGCCGCCGCCGCCTCGAGCGTCCCCGGCCGGAGCGCGAGCGCCGTCAGCTCGCGCAGCGTCGCCCGCGGCAGGCGGCGAAACCCGGCCCACTCCTGGTCCCAGCCGGCGAGCCCGGGGCGCAGCCGCAGCACCCCGAACCGCCCCACCTGCCGGCCGATGCGGATCATGCGGCCGAGTTGCTCGGGCGGTCGCTGATGGGGCAGGCGCGCGCGCGCGTCCTCGTGCGACGCATCGAGCATGACGACGCCCGCGGTGGCGCCCGGGAACCGCCCGGCGAAGACACGGGCGATGATCCCGCCGAACGAGTGCCCCACCAGCACGAAAGGGCCCTGCTCGCCGCCGCGCTCGAGCAGCGCGTGCAGCTCGATCGCGATCTGGCCGGCGCTGCGCGGCAGGCGGCCCGGCCCCTCGCTGTGGCCGGACCCGGCGCGGTCGTAGGAGCAGACGCGCGTCAGGCGCGCCGCTGCGGGCTGCACCAGCGCCCAGCCGAGGGCGGGGTTGCCGCGGCCCGCTTCGAGCACGACCGTCGGGCTGCCGGCGCCGGTGCAGCGCAGGTGGAGGCGCGTGCCGCCGACGTCGACGAGGCGGCCCGGCGGCGGCCAGCGGCGCGCGTCGCGTCGGTCGCCGAGGGCGTTCCAGCCGGCGCCGAGGGCGCCGACGAGCGCCGCGAGCCCGGTCAGCCACAGCACGATGCGCGCGAGGCGCCGCCGCCACCGCGGTGGCGGTGCGAGAGTTGGGGGGGTATCGACCATGTCGGTCGGTCGGACCGGGCGAGGCGGGGAGCCGACTTCTGGAGGAGCGGCGGGCTACAGGCTGACGGCGCGCGAGGCCGCGGCGAGCCGCTCGAGCTGCGCCTTGTTGACCCGCTGCGCGGTCATCTGCTGGCGGATCTTCTGCTGCTCCACCTCGCCGTAGCGGTAGTAGCGCCGGTAGCTGCGGCCGCTGCGGCCGCACACCTGCATCGAGATGCCCGCCAGCATGTTCAGGATGGAGATGATGATGCCGGCCATGGCCAGGCCCTTGCCCCGGAGCATGCCCATCGACTTGTTGATCTGGTTGACGGCGATGATGCTCAGGATCAGGCCGAGGAGGCCGCACAGGAACGAGCAGATGAAGCCGCCGATCGCCATGCCCGACGTGCGCGACTGCGTGCTCATCATTGGCTGCTCCATCACGTACCCGGGCGGGGGCGCGCCGTACCCGGGCGGCGGGGCGCCGTACCCGGGCGGCGGGGCGCCGTAGCCGGGCGGCGGGGCGCCGTAGCCGGGCGGCGGGGCGCCGTACTGCGGCGGTGGGGCGCCGTAGGCCGGCGGTGGCTGCTGCCCGTACTGCTGGGGCGGCGGCTGCTGCCCGTACGGCTGCGGCGGGGGCGCTGCCGCGAGCGGGTTCCCACAGTAGATGCACTGCGGGGAATTCGGGTCGTTCATCGCTCCACACCGAGGACAGTTCATCCGATCCCTCCTTCGCGCGTCCGGCCCGCCACCGCGTGGCTCCCTAGAGCGGTCGAGCCCCCGTTCATGCGTCGGTCGTCACAGAGCCTTCCGGAGCTGCTCCTCGATCTTGGCCTTGGCCGCCGAGCCCACCAGCTGGCCGACCACGTGCCCGTTCTTGAACACCAGGAGCGTCGGGATGCTGCGAATGTCGTACCGCTGGGGCACCCCGGGATGGTCGTCGACGTTGAGCTTGCCGAACTTGATCTTGCCCTTGAACTCGCCCGCCAGCTGCTCGACGGTGGGCGCGATGGCCCGACACGGGGCGCACCAGGGCGCCCAGAAGTCAATCAGCGCCGGCGTGGGCGACTTGAGGATCTCGGTCTCGAAGTTGGCGTCGGTGATCTCGACGACGTTCTGGCTCATCAACCCCTCCGCGTGTGCGCGCTGCCAAAGCCCTGAGGTCGCATTGTGCACAGCCGCCGCGGCCGGTTCAAGCGAAAAGCCGTCGCCCTGTAGGCCTTGGTGCGACGCCACGCCCGGCCGGGGAACGGGTTCCGGGATCCGATTCCGGGATCGGATCGCGTTGCCGCGCCCGGGCTTCGCTGCTATTCTTCCGCCCCGGGAGAATCACTGCCGTGGCGCGCATCTTCGTCTCGCAGGACATCATCGACCAGTGGAGCGCGGACGAGAGGATCGCGATCGACGGGGACCTGATGATCCTCACGCTGACGCAGCAGCGCGTGCGCCTCCTGCCCGCGGTGCGCGTGCTCCGCGTGGTGAGCGGCACCAACGATCCCTACAACCTCGTGGGCTGCGTGAAGACGCCCCCCGAGCTGGTGGCCTTGGGCGGCGAGCAGTACCTGAGCTCGCTCCTGGTGGGCGAGGTCGCCTACGACGTCCAGCCGGGGTATTTCGGCGACCCCCTCGACCACAACCCGGCCGTCCTCCGCCAGCTCCAGTCCGCCCTGCAGGCCCTGGCCCAGTCGTGAGCAGCGTCACCTGGCTCGTCGCGGCCGCGCTCTACGCCGGGGCCGCGGCCCTCTACCTGGCCTACCTGTGGGGCCGTCACGAGCGCCTCGCCCGGATCGCCGGCCTGGTGCTCGTCGCGGCGGCCGCCGCCCACGTGGTCGACGTCGCGGCCCACTGCCTCAAGGGCGCGCACCCGGGCACCAGCGTGCGCGAGGCGGTGTCGTTCCTCTCCTTCGTCATCGTCGCCACCTACCTGGTCATGGGGAGGCGCCTCCAGCTCGGCGCGGTGGGAGCGCTGGTCGCTCCCGCGACGCTGCTGCTCGTCATCGCGGCCCGCGTGATGCCGGCCACGGCGCCGCAGCAGGGGTTCGGCGCGCTCGGGCGCATCCACATCTCCCTGGCCGTGCTGGGGGTGGCGCTCTTCGCGGTCGCGGCGCTCGCCTCGGCGCTCTACCTCGTGCAGGCGCGGCAGCTCAAGAGCAAGAGCTTCGGCCTGCTCTTCCGCAAGGGGCCGCCGCTGGAGCTGCTCGACACCGTGGTCCAGCGCTGCGTGAACATCGGCTTCCCGGTCTTCACGCTCGCCATCATCCTGGGCGCGATCTGGATGGCGCGCCTCGGCAAGGTCGCGCTGGCCACGCCGCAGTACGGCCTCGCGCTGATCACCTGGTTCGCCTTCGCGGGCCTCCTGCTCACGCGCACCATCGCCGGGTGGCACGGGCGCCGGTCGGCCCTGTTCGCCATCGTCGGGTTCACCACGTCCCTGGCGGTGGTGGTCATCTACCTCCTGCGGGCGGCGCTGCGGGGCTGACGCGATGGAGATCGTCGTCCTCGGCCTGTCGCACAAGACCGCGCCCGTAGACCTGCGCGAGAAGCTGGCGTTCCCCGGCGACACGCTGGAGCCTGCCCTGCGGCGCCTGGCGCAGCTCCCCCACGTGCGCGAGGGGCTGATCGTCTCCACCTGCAACCGGGTAGAGGCCGTCGCCGGCGTCGAATCGCCCGCGGCCCTGCCGGCCATCCGCCACTTCATGGCCGAGGCGCGCGGCGTGAGCCCCGAGCTCTTCGCCGAGCACGCCTACGAGCACGCCGGCCGCGAGGCGGTGCGCCACCTCTTCCGCGTCGCCTCCAGCCTCGACTCGATGGTGGTGGGGGAGCCGCAGATCCTGGGGCAGGTCAAGGACGCCTACGGCGCCGCGCAGCACGCAGGTACCCTCGGGGCCCTGCTCGATCGCTGCCTGACGCGTGCCTTCGCGGTCGCCAAGAAGGTGCGCAGCGAGACCCGCATCGCCGCCGGCGCGGCCTCCATCAGCTCGGTGGCGGTCGACCTCGCCGAGCGCATCTTCGGCAAGCTCGACGGCCGCCTCGTGCTGGTCATCGGCGCGGGCGAGATGGCCGACCTCGCGGCGCGGCACCTGCACGCGGCCGGCTGCGCCGACCTCCTCTGCGTCAACCGCACCTACGAGCGCGCCGTGGAGCTGGCGGCGCGGGTGGAGGGGCAGGCGCGTCGCTGGGAGGAGTTCGACGGGCTCCTCGGCACCGTGGACATCGTCATCTCCTCCACGGGCGCCCGGGAGCCGATCCTGGGCTACGACCGGGTGGCGCGCGTGATGAAGGCGCGGCGCCATCGCTCGCTCTTCCTCATCGACATCGCCGTGCCCCGCGACATCGAGGCGCGCGTCGGCGACCTCGACAACGTCTACCGCTTCGACATCGACGACCTGGAGAAGGTGGTCGCCGAGAACCTGAAGGAGCGGCAGAAGGAGGCGGCGCGAGCGGAGAAGATCGTCGAGGCGGAGACGTCCGAGTTCCTCGCCTGGCTCAAGAGCCAGGGGGTGGTCCCGGTCATCAAGCAGCTCCGCGAGCGCTTCACCCAGGTGGCGCGCGGCGAGGTGGAGCGGACCCTCGCGTCGCTGCCGTCGCTGGGGGAGCGCGAGCGTCGCAGCGTGCAGGCCATGGCCGACGCCATCGTGAACAAGCTCCTCCACCCGACGCTGACCGCGCTCAAGCGCGAGGGGGCAGGAGAGGGGGGGGAGGAGCTGGCTCAGGCCACGCGCCGCCTGTTCGCGCTCCCCGCCGAGGCCGAAGGGGACGCCGCCGCCACCGAGCCGGGCGCGGTCGCCCCGCGCCCCGAGGAGAAGGTGACCCGTTGAGACCCCTCGTCATCGGCACCCGCGGCAGCGCCCTCGCCCTGTGGCAGGCGAACCACGTCAAGGCGACCCTCGAGCGGCTCCACGGCGTGCCGGTGTCGCTGCAGGTCATCAAGACCATCGGCGACAAGATCCTCGACGCGCCGCTCGCCAAGGTGGGCGGCAAGGGGCTCTTCGTCAAGGAGCTGGAGGAGGCGCTGCTCCGGCGCGAGACCGACCTCGCGGTGCACAGCATGAAGGACGTGCCGACGGAGATGCCGGCGGGGCTCGTGCTGACCGCGACCTCGGTGCGGGAGGATCCGCACGACGTGGCCGTGACCCGCGACGGCCGCGGCCTGTGGGCGCAGCGGCCGGGGGCCCGGGTGGGCACCTCCAGCCTGCGGCGGGTCTGCCAGGTCCTCCACCGGCGCCCCGACTTCGAAGTCGAGTCGCTGCGGGGCAACGTCGACACGCGGCTGCGCAAGCTCGACGAGGGGCAGTACGACGCCATCGTGCTGGCGGCGGCCGGCCTGCGACGCCTGGGCCACGGCCACCGGATCAGCGAGACGCTGTCGTTCGAGGCCAGCCTGCCGGCCATCGGCCAGGGGGCGCTGGGGCTCGAGTGCCGCGCCGACGACGCCGAGGTGCGCGCCATGGTGGCGCCGCTCGACGACCCGGCCACGGCGACCGCGGTGCGGTGCGAACGGGCCTTCCTGCTGCGGCTGCAGGGCGGCTGTCAGACCCCGATCGCGGCGCACGCCGTCGCGACCGGTGACCGCCTCGCCGTCGCCGGCCTCGTCGGGCGGGTCGACGGTACCGAGATCCTGCGCGGGCAGGCGGACGGGCCGGCCGGCGACCCGGAGGCCTTGGGCGTCCGGCTGGCCGAGGACCTGCTCGGCCGCGGCGCGCAGCGGATCCTCGACGAGATGCGGGCGCTGTAGCCGCTGCCATCGCCCGCAGTCCGAGCCCGGCGTGGCGCGGCGCCGATGGCGTCGGGTGCAGATCCGCTGAGGCGGAGGCCGGTATCGCCTCGGGGCTCCGCCTCGAACTCGAGGTGATGGACGGTGCCGCGCTCGTCGTCGGCGACCTCCAGGCAGCCGTCGAGGGCCCGGGGCAGCGGCGGTGGCGGCGAGAACTCCTTGTCGAGCAGGCGAAAGGGGCGCGCGGACAGGATGCCGGGCACCAACTCGAGCAGCTCGGCCGGGCCGGCGCGCATCAGCAGCTTGAGGGCGGCGTCGAGAAGGCCCCTCGATGGGATTTCTCCGCACCACCCACACAAGCAAGTGGCGTGCCTGGCGCAACCCCGCGTCCGACGCCCCGAAGACCCTAGGCCGTCAGGGTGACACCCATGGCGCGCGGCGGGGTCGGTCGTGTGGCGAACCCATCCCCCACCAGATTGCCGGGGTCGGCAATCCAAGTGGGGATGGCCGCCGGAACCCGTCCCGAAGCGCTTGCGCCTCCTCGAGTGGCGCGGCAAGATTGCCGGAGGAGGGAGGGTCTATCCATGTCGAGCGCCCTGTTCACCGCCGTGGTCCACCTCGAGGACGATCTCTACGTGGCGGAGTGCCCGGAGGTCGGCACGGTCAGCCAGGGGCGCACCGTCGAGGATGCCGTCGCCAACCTCAAGGAGGCGACGGAGGCCTACCTCGAGGAGTTCCCCCTGCCGCGGACGTCGCGGCCGCTGCTCACGACCTTCGAGGCCGTCTATGGGTAGGCTGCCGCGGGTTTCCGGCGCGGTGGCGATACGGATCCTCGAGCGGCTCGGTTTCGAGCAGGTCAGGCAGCGCGGCAGTCACGTGGTACTGCGGAAGAGCACACCGGACGGAGTTGTGGGCTGCGTCGTCCCGCTCCACGACGAGCTGGCAGTCGGCACGCTTGCGGGCATCCTGCGACAGGCGAAGGTCTCCGCAGACCAGTTCCTGGCCAACGCGTGAACGGCGCTGCCACCCCACGCGGGCTCGGCACTTCGGGCGCGGCAGGGGGCGGCCGCGCGGCGGAGCGGCGAACCTGCGCCGCCGCGGCGAGCCGTGGTCGATCAGACTTCCGGGTCCACGAGCCAGTCCGCCGGACGCGGGATCTCCTGGAGCCCGGTCTCGGCGGCCCGGGCGGCGGCGTGGGCGCGGGCGTCCTCGCCGAGCGGCTCCGGCACGAGCCACTCGATCTCCCCCCGGTTGGCCGCGGCCGATCGCACGTAGGCCAAGCCCTCGTGGGCCTCGACCACGGCGCGCACGTAGCCGATCTCGGCGAGCGGCACGCGGAAGAAGAGGGAGATCGAGCGCATCGGTGACCGAGGATCCTCGTCGGATGCGGGGCCTCGGGCGGGGCCGATCCGTCGGGGCCGTTTTTGACGAGTCGTTGAATGTAGGATAGAATAGCACCGTTCGTCATGTCACGACCGCGGACGCGCCGGGCCCTGAGGCTAGCCTTCGTGGGGGGGGCTGCCCTCCTCGCGCTGGCGGGCTGTGCCGACCGGACCGCGCTGCTCCAGCGCGAGATCACCGAGCTGCGGCGGAAGCTCGCGGCGGCCCGCCACGAGCGGGACGAGGCGAAGGCGAAGGTCGAGGAGCTGCATAACCAGGTGATGATCCTCGAGGATCGGCTGGCCGCCCACGCGGCCAACCCGAAGGACGAGCCCAAGCGCCCGCAGGTCATCACGGTCCGGCCGGCTCCGGCGCCGGAGCCCACCCGCCGGGAGGGCGCGGTGGTCGATCCGGATGACCCGGACGTCGAGTACGACGGTGCCGCCCGCGACACGCGCAGCCCCCGCCCGGTGCTGCGCATCGATGGCCCCTACGCGCGTCGCGGCGTGGCCGCGGACACGGAGGTGGAGCCCAAGGAGCCGCGGCCCGCGCGCCAGGGACGGCGGCCCGTGGCCCAGCGGCGCACGCCGCCGTCGGCGGACGGCGAGCGCCTCCCGGTGGTGCCGCTGCCCGACGCTGGCGTCCCGGCCAAGCCGGTGCCGCCGGGCACCGCGAAGGCCGCGCCGCCGCCCGCCGCCAGCAAGGCCAGCCCCCTGGCGATCTACCAGAAGTCCCTCGACGCGCTCCGCCGCAAGGAGCATGCGGAGGCCATCGCGGGCTTCCGGGACCTCATCAAGAGCCACCCCAAGCACGCGCTCGCCGAGAACGCCCGGTACTGGACCGGCGAGGCGTACTACGACCAGAAGAACTACACGGCGGCGCTCGCGGAGTTCCGCAAGCTGGTCCGCGAGCACGCGGGTGGCCACAAGGCCGCCGACGCCCTGCTCAAGGCAGGCTACTGCCACCAGAAGCTGGGTGATCAGAAGAGCGCCCGGAACCTGCTCGGCCAAGTCGTCGAGTTGTACCCGAAGAGCACCGCGGCGAAGCTCGCCGCGGAGCGGCTGCGCGAGCTGCGCTAGGCCCCACCGGCCTGGCGGCGCGCGGACGGAGGAACGGAGCCATGGACTCGAAGCTCCTCGCCACATCGGTCGCGGTGGTCGCGTGTCTCGCCCTCGCGGGCGGGGCCCGGGCCCAGGACCTCGGGAGCACGATGGCCGGCATCGGGGCGGCCGCCAACATCGGCACGGGCATCGGCACGAGCGCGCGCGCCCTCGAGACGGCGCGCGGCGCCGGCCCGACCGCGCGGGGGCTGGACCTCGACGAGGTCGACGCGCCCGGCAAGGGGGGCGCGGGCGGGGGCGGCGAGGGCGCGGCGGGCAAGGGGGGCGGCGCAACGCGCGAGCGCGGCCTGTACCTCGACGACGACGACGACGATGACGACGGCCCCGACTTCGTGGGGACGGCCCCCGACGAGTACCAGGTGCGGAAGGGGGACACGCTGTGGGACCTGTGCGGCCGCTACATGGGCGACCCCTGGGCCTGGCCGCGCGTGTGGGCCATGAACCCCTCCGTCACCAACCCCCACTGGATCTTCCCGGGTGACCGCCTCCGCTTCGGCGGCAGCGGCGCCAAGGCCGTGGCGGCCGCGCCGGCCCGCGCCAAGGGACCGCGGCTCACCATCACCCGCGCCGGTGCGCCCGTGGGCCGCGCGCTGCTGCTGCGCACCAACGGCTTCGTCACCACCAAGGAGCTGGCCGGCTCGTCGAAGGTGATCGGGTCGCGCGAGGAGAAGGAGCTCCTCACGGTGCACGACCAGGTGTACGTGGAGTTCCCGAGCGACAAGCCGCTCAAGGTCGGCGAGCGCTACACGATCTACCGGCCCAAGTACGCGATCAAGCACCCCGTGGGCGGCGCGGTCGTCGGCAACGTCGTCGAGATCATGGGCGAGGTCCAGATCGAGCAGATCACGCAGGGACGCATCGCCCGCGGCACGATCCTCGAGGTCCTGGGACCGATCGAGCGCGGCTTCCGCGTGGGTACTCTGCTGCGGCAGATCCGGCCGGTCGAGCGTCGTCCCAACAAGGTGCAGCTCGAGGCGTACCTCCTCGGCATGATCCGCACGGGCCAGATGATCGGCGCCACCGAGCTGATCTTCGTCGACAAGGGCAAGAAGCAGGGCGTGGAGGAAGGGAGCCTCTTCTACGTCATCCGGCGCGGCGACGGCAACCGGCCCATGATGGAGCGGATCGGGGCGGACCAGGATGCGCGTTTCCCGAAGGAGGTCGTCGCCGAGATCGTCGTGGTCGAGGTGCGCGACGAGACCTCCGTCGGCTGGGTCACCCGGTCGACCAAGGAGATCAAGGCCGGCGACAAGCTGGAGATGCGCAAGGGGTACTGACCGGGCCGTCGCGAACGCCGCTCCGGCTACCCAGGCCGGCTGCGGCTCGCCCATCAGCACCAGCTTGCGGCAGGGGGACGAATGCGTCAAGCGCGGCGTCGGGTGAAGGGTCGCGGCCTCACTTCCAGCACACCGCGCGCGCGAACGCCGCGGCGGCCGTCTGCAGGGCGGGGTCGGCCCGTGACGCGGTGATCTCCCCGTAGACGCGGCCGCGACGCAGCTTCAGCCCGTAGTCGTGGCCGAGCGCCTCGTCGCAGGCGGTGACTGGCCGCGGCTTCGGCACGGGCGTGGCGGCGTAGATGGCGGCCGCGTTCTCCGGCTGGCCCAGGTCGTACAGGTCGACCGTCACCTCGTCGGCGGCGGCGCTGGCATAGCGCGCCGCGTGGAGCCGGCGGAACCCCTGCTTCAGGTAGCGGTCCGCGCCGCCGTCGATGTAGTCGAAGATCGTCTTCTCGTCGTAGGCGTCGCGGCTCTGCTCGGTCCAGCCCGCGGGGATGCGCTGCTTCGCGAGGTGGCCCGCGGCAGGCGCGGCCGGAGCGCCGCCGCTGGAGCCGCGACCGCAGCCGACGAGCCCGATGGCGACGACGAGCGCAAGGGGGAGGCGCCACATGGCCGCGAATGGTAGCACGGCCGTGGCCCGGCGTTGCCGCCCGGACGCGCGCGAGACCGGAGCTTGCGCCGCGGCGGGGGCCGGGTACCATCTCCCCATGCCGTCACGTCGTCACTTCATCCTCGGGGTCGGCGCGGGGGTCGTCGGGATCGGGGCGCTCGGGGCCGGCTACGTCTTCCGCGGCAAGCTCGCCGCGCTGCGCCGCGGCTGCTCGGTCCGCGGGCTCCCCGACGTCGCGGCCCGCGCCGGCAAGGGGCTGCCGGCCGCCGCGGGCAAGAGCCGGGTGGTCCAGGTGCAGCACGCGCGCGTCCTCACGGCGGCGGGCCGCCCCGACCCCCGCGCGGTCCAGGCGATGCTCGACCTGGCGCTCCGCCGGGCCTTCGACGTGGAGAAGCCCGAGGACGCCTGGCGCGCGCTCTTCCCCGATCCGACCGAGGTCGTGGGCCTCAAGGTCAACGCCGTGGCCGGCCGCGGCGGGGTCAACAGCTCGCCCGAGACGGTCCGCGCCATCACGCGCGGGCTGGGCCTCGCCGGCATCCCCAAGGAGAACGTCCTCGTCTTCGAGCGCTCGCACGAGGAGCTCACGGCCGCCGGCTTCGTCATGAACCCCGACGGGCCCGGCGTGCGCGTCATCGCGACCAACTCGCTCTTCCGCACGACGCAGCTCGCGCCGCAGGCGCTCACCGTCGCCGGCCAGCCGGTGCGGCTCGTGCAGATGGTGCGGCTCTGCTCGGCCATCATCAACTGCTCGGTCGTCAAGCACCACGGCTCCGCCGGGTACACCGGGGCGCTCAAGAACTGGTACGGCGTGATCGATCAGCCGCAGCGCTTCCACCAGGGCCTCCATTCGGCGAGCTTCATCCCCGAGGTCGCGGGTCTCGACCCGATCCGCACGCGCGTGCGACTCACCGTGATCGAGGCGCTCCGGAGCCAGTGCGAGCGCGGCCCCCACGCGGCGCGCGAGTGGCAGCACACGCCGCGGGCGCTGATGGTGGGGAGCGATCAGGTGGCGCTGGACGCCGTCGGTGCGCGCCTCGTGGAAGAGGAGCGCCGTCGGCGTGGCCTCCCCAGCCTGGCCGAGACAGGTAGGGAGCCGTCCTACATCTCGGTCGCCGCCAGCCGTGGCCTGGGTCGGAGCGACGCGGCGGCCATCGAGCACCTCCTGGACGAGGTCTAGGACCGGCAGAGAAGCAGCGCTGCAGGCCACTGCCGATCCCCTCGTCTGGCCCGATTCCGCACCCCTTTTCACAAACCCTCCCGAATTGCACTGTCATTTCAGCTCGTTGTCGAACGGGCTTGACTGACGTGGGGCTCACGACTATTTGATTGTGTCCCGAAACCCGGCGTGCAGAGCCGGCGGGACCATCAATGTCGGACGCAGTCGATCAGATCGGAGAGAGCCGGCGCGAGCAGGTCACCGCGCTGGCGCTCGACCCGAAGCTGGCCTGGGCCGACGCCCGGCGGGCGTTGGCTGCGGGGCGCGGGCCCGAGGGCCCGGTCGACGCGGCCGCCGCGCTCCGGACGCTCGCGCGCCTCGGCGGTCGCCTGGTGGCGCTGCACGACCCGGAGTTCCCGGAGGCGCTGCGGGGATTGCCGGCGGGCCCGGTGGGCCTGTTCGTACGCGGGAGGCTCCCCGGCACCACGATGCTCGGCGTCGTCGGCGCACGGGCCTGCTCCCGGGCAGCGGCGCGCCTCGCGCACGGTCTCGCTGCGGCGGCGGTCCAGGCCGGGCAGGCGGTCGTGTCGGGCGGCGCCATCGGCATCGACGCGGCCGCCCACGAGGGGGCCTTGGCGGCGGGCGGCCAGACCGTCGCCGTGCTGGGATCGGGCCTCGACCGACCCTATCCGGAGCGCAACCTGGGGCTCTTCGATCGGATCGCGTTCAACGGGGCCGTGGCCACGCCCGTCCCCCCGGGGACTCCGCCGCTGCGGGCGAACTGTCCGCGGCGCAACGGGATCGTGGCGGCGCTCGCCGCGCGCGTCCTCGGGGTCGAGGCGCGCGGCCGCTCCGGCGCGCT
>JACRCY010000218.1 GCA_016218785.1 Deltaproteobacteria bacterium | reverse complement strand
TCGTCCACGAGGAGGATCCTGGGGGAGATCATGACGTGGCTCCCGTGGCCGGGCCAGCCGCGACCGCGGGCCCGGCCGCCGGGGCCCGCGGGAAGCGCACCGTGAAGGTGGTTCCCAGGCCCACGTGGCTGTCGCAGTGGATCGTGCCCCGCAGCTCGCTGACGAGCCCGTGACAGATGGCGAGCCCGAGGCCGGTGCCGTGGCCGGGCGACTTGGTGGTGAAGAACGGGTCGAAGATCCGGATGAGGTGCTCGGGCCGGATGCCGCACCCGTTGTCGGTGACCGTCACCTCCACCACCGCGCCCTGGCTCCGCGAGGTCACGACCACGTGTCCGGCGGGCCTGCCGGCCACCGCGTCGAGGGCGTTGTTCACCAGGTTGAGGAAGATCTGCTGCAGGTGGCTGGCGCTGCTCACGACCGGCTCGACGGAGCCCAGGTCGGCGCTCAGCTCCACGCCCTCCACCCGCGCCCGGGCGCGCGCCATGGTGCACAGCTCGCTAAGCAGCAGGTTCAGGTCGAGCGCCTCGGCGTTCGACTCCACGCGCCGCGCGAACTTGAGCATCCCCAGCGTGATCGCCTTGCAGCGCTCCACCTGGGTGCCGATCTTCGTCGCCGTCTCCAGGATCTCGGCACGGTCGGCCTCACTCACGGGGGCCTCCCGCGCCAGGTCGGCGATCCAGGTCTGCAGCGCATCGATGGTGGCGAGGGGGTTGTTGATCTCGTGGGCCAGCCCGGCCGACATCTCGCCGATGGCCGCGCTCGTGCCGGTCACCACCAGGCGGCCCGCCAGGGTGGCCTTCTCGCCGTCGGTCATGCGGATGTAGCGCGTCTGGCTGCGGGCCACCACCACCGCCAGGCCCGCCGCGCCGAGCGCGCCCAGCAGGAGGATGGCGATGCCGAGCAGCGAGGCGTAGCGCAGCGGGGAGTAGACCTCGGTGAGCTCCTGGCGGTAGATGAGGAGCCAGCGCGGCTGCTCGAGCCAGGAGCTGGTGCAGAGGTAGCGCTTGCCGCCGAGGTCGAGCTCGCGCACCCGGATGTCGGGGTGGGGGTTGAGGTCGGGGAAGCCCGATGGCACGAGCAGCGCTCCGGCGAGGCTGGTGTGGGTCTGGAGCAGGCCGTCGCTGTTGACGATGAAGCCCTCGCCGGTGCGGCCGCTGCGGGCGCTGTCGACCAGGCGGCTGAAGTAGTCGGTGTCGATGGTGGCGCGCAGGATCCAGAAGCCGCCACCCTCCTGCCGTTTGACCGCGATCACGAAGTGGGGCACGCCCCGGAACCCGAGGAAGACGTCGCTGATGTGGACGCCCTTCTCCACCACCTGCGCGAACCACACGGCGTCCCGGTAGTTCCGGCGCGACAGGTCGAAGGGGCCGATGTACTTGAGGTGGTCTCCGTTGCTGGCGATGATGCCGACGTCGGTGAAGACCTCGTTCTTCTCCTGGATGACGCGGAACACGCGCTCGAGGTTGCCGGCGAGCAGCTCATCGAGGGCGTACTGGTGTGCCAGCGTCTGCAGCTCGGCGGTGCGGCTCCGCAGGAAGGCGTCGATCAGCTCCCGCTGGTGGCGCACCAGCCGGGTCTGCTGGTCGACCATGGTGGCGCGGTTGAGGCGGTAGAAGAGATAGGAGTTGGCCGCCCCGACCACCAGGATCGGCACCACCGAGGCGAGCACCATCCGGCGCACCAGGGCGCGGAACAGCCCGCGGTAGTCGCCGCGGTTGACCTCGAACATGCTAGTCGGACTCCGCCGGGACGTTCTCGGCCGGGCCGCCCGCCGCCGCGGCCGCGCTGCTGCGACCCGCCGCGGCCTCGATCTCCAGCACGAGGCGGCTGGGCGCCACCGGCTTGAGCAGGAAGTTCACGGCGTGCTCGCGGATGGCCTCGAGGCCGGCGGTCGCGGTGCCGTGGCCGGTGAGGAGGATGATCGGCAGCCCCGGTCGCAGCTCATGGATGCGCTTCAGGGTCTGCAGGCCATCCATGCCCGGCATCCTAAGGTCGAGCACGACCACGTCGCAAGGGGCGCCCGCCAGGTGGGCGAGCCCCTCGGCGCCACCTGCCGCCACGGCGGCCTCGATGTTGCGGCGGGCCAGTACTTTGGCGAGGGTGTCGCGGAAGACGGTCTCGTCGTCGATGATGAGGACGCGGAGCGGCAGGAGGCTGGGGGCTGGCGGCGGGAGCGCGGGCTGGGCGGCGGCCGTTGCCGGCGCGGTCACCGGGGGGGGCGTCACGGCGGCCGCCAGTCCGGGCCCGAGGCGCTGCCGCAGCTCCTGCAGCAGGGCGCGCCCGCTCGCCTTACGCGGCGCCAGCACCAGCAGCGGGGGCTCGACCGCCGCGCCGCTCACGACCACCTCGAACCAGCGGTTGGGGAGCAGCAGCCCGTGCAGGATCGCGAGGACGCCCAGAGCCACGAGCAGCTTGCCGGTCAGCAGCAGCACGGGCCCCAGCAGCAGGGCGACCGCCACGACCACCGCACCGGCGATCACCTCCGAGATGCGTACCTGGCGCCGCCGCTGCAGGCCCGAGACGTGTTCCAGCGGCACCTGGTCGATGAGTGCGTCGGCCACACCCTCGGCTGGGCGGCCGTCGGCGGTGAAGGTGGCGCGCACCCGGAAGAGGCGCCGGTCGGTGAGGAAGATCCCCACCGACTCCTCGTCCGGCTCGCGCAGCACCGAGCGACTGAGCTTGAGGTGGCCACGGGCCACGTGGTGCTCGGCCACCAGCGCCTCCCCCTGGGAGAGGCGGCCGCGCACGGCGTCGCGGAACGCCTCGACGATCGCCTCGGCCACGGCGGCGGGGAACTTCTTGTCGGTCAGATCCCCTCGTTCGCGCTTCTCGCGCAGCGTGCGGAGCGTCCGCTCGAGGCGCGCGGTGGCGAACGGCTCGGAGCTCATGCCCGGCCCGCGCTAGGAGTCGAAGGGGTAGCTGCCCGGGGACACCCGGGGCGCGTGCAGGCCGGGGATGAGCGAGACCACCACCGCCAGCACCAGCACGAACGCGACCACGAAGGCGAACCACGGGTCCCACTCCTTGAGAGTGGAGTCGTAGAGGAGCCAGAGCAGGAAGCCGTACAGCACCACGTTGCACAGGATCTGCCAGTGTCTGGCCATGGAGGCCTCCTAGATGCGACCCTTGAGCCAGATCTGGTAGACGGCGCCGGCCGAGCCGAGCGAGATCACCAGCAAGAGGAGCCAGAACCCCCACATGGAGTTGATGAGCTTCTTCATGACGCACCTCCGACGGCCGCGAGGTCGGCCGGCGCCGCGGGCTCCGGGTCGGCCGGCACGACCAGCGGCTCGACCCACTCGGGCACCCACCTGCCGTGTCGCGCCCGCACCGCGAACCACACCAGGCTGGTGATGAACAGGCAGAGGAAGAGCATCTCGCCCAGCGTCAGCATCACGGCGAAGAGCGCCAGGACCTCCACCTTCATGCCGGTGAGGACGTAGGCGAGGCGCAGCGCGGCGCCGCAGGTCGCCAGCACCAGCGAGTACGAGAGCACGTAGCGGATGGCCGGGCCGCGCACGAACGACGTGGCGATGGAGCCGACCTGGGCGCCGATCATGGCGCCGGAGATCATGAACACCACCGCGATCATGTCGACGTGCCCCTCGACCGAGTGTCTGAGGGCCCCGTAGCCGCCCGAGAAGACGATCTCGACGAGATCGGTGCCCACCGCGATGTGGGTCGAGGCGCCGACCAGGTAGACGAGCGCCGGCACGCGGATGAAGCCGCCGCCGACGCCGAGGAAGCCGGCGAGGACGCCGGTGACCATGCCCACGAACACGATGACCCACATCGACACGATCACGCGGGCGGTGCGGCAACGGACGATGGGGGCGAGGGGGATGTTCTGGAAGAACTTGGGGAGCGAGCTGGTCTGCACCTCGCGGGCCAACGCCTTCCCCGCGCGCTTCATGTCCTCCATCTTCCGGTGCGCGCGGCGCGTCTCGATCTGCGTGTAGAGGAACAGCCCGAACATGATCACCACCGAGGCGATGAGCAGCACGATGGTGGAGAGGCCGGCCTTCTTGAAGTACACGAGCAGCCGCACCCCCAGCTCCACGCCGAGCATCGTGCCGGCCACCATGCTCAGGGCCAGCGTCCAGTCGATGTTGCCGAGCTGCCGGTGGCGGATGGTCGACACGATCCCCTTGCCGGCGATGTGGGTCATGTCGATGCCCGAGGCCATGTAGCCCGGGAAGCCGAAGACGATGAGGGCCGGCGTCACCATGTAGCCGCCGCCGACGCCGATGAAGCCGCCGACGATGCCCACGGTGAAGCCGACGAACACCAGGAGGAAGATGGGCGCCTGGACCCCGGAGATGGCGAAGTCGAACATCGCGGCCTCCTAGCCCGACTTTCGCACGATACGACCTTTTCGGGCGCCGTTTTCTCTCGGAGACGGCTCGTTCGCTGCCATAGTTGAAGAAAGTGCCGGCATCCAGCGGGCAAGTTCGAAGGTCTTGACGGCCTTCCGTTGCCGCGCGGACAACTCCGGTGCCAGCATTACCGTCGGTCGGCGACCTGGGCAACCGGTGCTGGTGCGCACCAGCGTCGCGCGGATGCCAGCAAGGTCGTGCATCATGGCCCGTGCGGACTGCTGGGTCCCCAGT
>JACRCY010000213.1 GCA_016218785.1 Deltaproteobacteria bacterium | reverse complement strand
TTGCTCGACGTGGACCCGTCAGCCTACCGCTGACAAGTGTTCCCTCACGAGAGCCGGAAATTCCCCAGTGTCCCCTCCCGTTGGTGCGGAATGTAGGTTGTAAGCGCCTCGCCTCTGCAATATCGATCGCTTGCGTCGCTGGCGCGCGAAAACGGGGCAGCGCGAATAGCTCAAGACCAGGCCCGATTGACAAGGCCCGATTGACTGGTCCCCTCAAGTGACTCAGACCCCTCCGGTCCCGGGAACGCACGCTGCGGGGTCGCGGCGGCGCCGCGCCAGACCCATCCCCTCCGGGATCGCCGAGACCCCGGTGATCCTGAACGGGATCGCTTCTGGGACGCTCGACCCCCGCCCTGCCCCCTCGCCGCCCTCCCTGGGCCAGCGCACATCCTCGCCCGGCCCGTCCCGTCCCGGATTGCACGGCGGCGGTTGTGCGGCCTTGAGTTGCGCGGCTTGGGTTGATCCGACCCGAATTGCGCAGGATGTGCAGTTGGAGCCCGATCAAGTCCTTGATGGCCGTCCAACTGCACACTCTGCGCAATTCGGCCTCGATCAAACAGGCCGCCAGCGCCCGACTCCTCGCGCCCCGGTCCCCGCCCCCCCTCTCGGCCGCACGACGGGGCCGGCGAGGACGTGCGGACCAGCCCGGCTGCCTGCAAGGAGGACCTGCGGGGATGGGTGACACGCCGGGGCACCGGGCGTGCGTCAGAACGCCTGGTCGCCGAACCGGAACAACAGGTAGCGCGGCGTGCCCGTGTCGGGGCGAAGCACGATCGCGCCGTCGGCGTTCGGATCGTTGCGGTGCACGAGGTGGGCGCTGTGCGAGTAACTGCCGCCCGAGCTGGTGGCGTAGACCGAGATGGGCGCCCCAAGCTCGATCGCGTCGGTCACGAGCGCCGCGAGCTCCGCCATCGGGTACGGGGTGAAGGCGTCCGAGTGCACGCCGAGGGTGGACACGTAGTCGAGCGCGTAGCCCGGGTGCCAGCCCTCCTCGAAGGCCCCGCCGGCCAGGGGCGCGTCGACCTCCGCCAGGTAGACGTTGGTGTCGGCGCCAGACGACAGCACGTTGACCACCATCCGGTACGCGGCGCCGTGCATGGTGGCCTGCACAACCAGGTGGTCGGAGTTGGGCATGGCACACTGCGTGTCGGCCGGCCCCACCACGGCGAGCACGGTGCCGTCGAGGCGGCCGAAGGCCGCGGTCAGCTCGCTGCCGAAGGTCGAGGCGCAGGCCGCGGCCTTGCCGGCGTCGGCGCCGCCGGCATCGTCAGCGACGGCGTCAAGGCCGGCGTCTTGGTTGACGGCGGGGTACGAGGCGTCGCCGCGCGAGGCGGCCGTGAGCACGAGGAGCAGGGCCAGGAGACGGGGCATGGGAGCTCCGGGTGGAGGCAGACTCGGGAGCGGGGTCACAGGATCGGCGGGTTGCAGTAGCTCTGGAGCACCACCTGGTTGATCGTGGTGGAGAGGGAGAGCGTCCCCGCCCTCACCTGCTCGACGTCGAAGTTGGCCCCGTCGGTGCGCGCCGGGATCGGCTGCTGCCCCTGATACGGCGTGCTCCAGCCGTCCGACACCGAGGCCCACGGCAGGCGCCTGCCGGTGCTGCACTTCGTCAGGGAGAACGGCCCCGGCGGCTGCAGGCGGGTGAAGGAGAAGACGCGCGTGCGCTGCGCGCGCAGGGCGTCCACGGCCTCGGCCATGGTGCGGAGCGCCGGGTAGTCCCCCTCGCGCGGGAAGTCGGTCTTGTCGGTGAGGCCGTCGCCGTCGCGGTCGCCGCAGTTGTCGGGTCGCTCGAGGAAGGTGTCATCGGTGACCAGGATCACCACCCGCGAGGCGGTCTCCCGCCACGGGAAGGTCGTGGCGGCCGCGTAGAGCGCGTCGACCGAGTTCTCCTCGCAGATCGGGTTCTGCGTCGTCGGGCCCGTGGGGCCGTCGCCCGGGTTGCGGTTCGGGGTCGTGTAGGTGGCCTTGTAGTACTGGAAGGCCGTCTTCAGGGTGTCGTCCGCCGTGTGGATCGCGCCGCCGCCGAGCGGGCCGCTGTCGTCGAGCTTGAAGTTGTCGACGAACGCGATGAGCCCGAAGTGGGGCTCCGGCGCCAAGGCCGCGGCCGCCGTCACCACGGAGTCGATCTCGGCGTCGAGCTTGTCCAGCACGAAGTCCATGGAGCTGGAGACGTCGAGCACGAAGACGACGTCGACCACGTCCTCGCACACGCCCGCGTCGTAGGGCGCGCCGTCCAGCCGGGGGAAGGTCGCGTCCTGGTGGGGACCGGCATCGTGCTGGTCGGACGGGTCGGAGTTGGGTCCGCAGGCCGCGCACGCGGCAAAGGCCCAGAGGAGCACGAGGGAGCGCCGCATGTCCCGCAGTATCGCAGAGCCTGTTGCCTCGAGACAACAGGCCCCCGGGCGAGCATGTCCCGAACCGGGCGTGTTTCCGACCGGCCCGTGCCGCGGCGATTGCGGCAGGAGGGGTGCATTTTCAGCAAGTTGCCCGCTTACTTGCAGGATGGGCACTGGTCTTGCTTTCCTCCGGCCTGCCCCTGGTCTGCACGCTCGGCCGGAGGCACCCTTGCTTTGGAGGACGAGACATGAGGAAGCGCTTCGGGATGATGCTGGTGGCCTTCGGCGTCACGGCCCTGCTGTGCGCGGCGTGCGGCAGCGGCATACCGACCGGCGAGCCCCCCTTAGGCTCGAGCGAGTTCGTGTCCGCGGCCGGCTCGCAAGGGCAGCCCAGCCAGCGCGGCGGCGAGGGGGAGTACGGCGCGGCCCCGGCGTCCGACGACAGCAAGAACGAAGGCCGCACGGTCGAGGAAGGCGACATCTACCGGGTCCTCGGCCCGAACCGCCTCCTGAACCTGAACTCGTATCGCGGCCTCCAGGTCATCGACATCACCGACCCCGGGGCGCCCAGCATCATGGGCCGGGTGGCCGTGTCCGGGTATCCGGTAGAGATGTACGTGGTCGGCGAGCGCGCCTTCGTGCTCCTGAACGACTGGTACGGCTACTACGGGTCCCGCACCGACGTCAGCGTGCAGGCCTACCAGGGCGGCCTGGTGCTCGCGATCGACATCAGCGATCCGCAGAACCCGGTCATCACGGGTCGGGCCCAGGTCCCCGGCAGCATCCAGACCAGCCGGCTGACCCGCGGCGGCGGCAAGGAGGCGCTGTTCGTCGCTGCCAACAACTGGAACGGGCAGACCGCGACCGTGGTGCGGAGCTTCGCCATCTCCGCGGCGGGCAAGCTCGAGGAGCGGACCACCCTCGACCTCGGCGGCTACGTCATCGACGTCCAGGCCACGCCCGAGGCGCTCCTGGTGGCCCGCCAGGACTGGACCAGCAGCGGCGCCACCGGCAGCAAGGTGGCGGTCATCGACATCTCCGACCCCGAGGGGACGATGGTCGAGGGGGCGTCGGTGTCGGCCGCCGGCTACGTCAAGAGCAAGACCAACCTGGACCTCACGAACGGCATCCTGCGGATCGCCTCGGGAGGCCAGTGGACGGGCGGCGGCTCCAACTACATCCAGACCTTCGAGGTCAGCGACATCAACAACCCACTGCCCATCGACCAGGTGAGCTTCGGCGACGGCCAGGACCTCTACGCCACCCTCTTCCTCGAGAACCAGGCCTTCTGCGTGACCTACCGCCGCGTCGACCCGTTCCACGCGTTCGAGATCAGCGACGCCGGCATCGTCACGCACCGGACCGAGTTCGTGGTCACGGGTTGGAACGACTTCTTCTCGTCGGTGTTCGCCGACTCGCGCCTGATCGGCATCGGCATGGACGACCAGAACGGCCGCAAGCTGTCGGCCAGCCTCTACGACATCACCAACCTCTCCAACCCGAGCCCGCTCATCAACCGCGCGAGCATCGAGTTCGACTACTCGTGGTCCGAGGCGCAGTGGGACAACCGCGCCTTCTCGGTCCTCGAGGACGCGGTGCTCGCGTCGGCCGCGGACGGCACGGTCGAGACCGGCCTGGTCCTCCTCCCCTTCACCGGCTACAGCAGCAACCTGTCCCGGTACCAGGCGGGCGTGCAGATCTTCACCTTCTCGGCGAGCACCCTCACGAAGCGCGGCGTCATGGACCACGGGAGCCAGGTGCGCCGCAGCTTCATGCAGCGTGACGGCGTGACCGCCAACCTCTCGGAGCAGAAGCTGAGCCTCTTCAACGCCACGGTCCCCGATGCGCCCCAGGAGCTGGGCAAGCTCGACCTGGCGCCGAACTACATGGACTTCTACGTCTTCGGCAACTACGGTGCGCGCCTCAAGTACGACGTCGACTACTACAGCTGGTGGGGCTCCTACGCCACCCAGCTCCCCGACAACCAGCTGCAGATCATCCCCTTGACCGGCGATCCCGACACGGCCACGCCCATCGCGATCGTGAGCCTGCCGGCCCGCGCGCAGCTCTTCCAGGTCGGCGACCTCGCGGTGGCCGTCACGACGACCTACGTCGAGAACAGCAACCCGGCGCAGTACGCGTCCGAGATCCGCGTCTTCGACCTCTCCGATCCGACGAGCCCGCAGGAGCGCGGCTCGCTCAGCACCGACCGGGTCCAGCCCAGCTACGGCTACTGGTACGGGTGGTACGAGGACTGCTGGGACTGCGGCCGCTACTGGTACTACGGCAGCCTCGAGGCGCAGGTCGCCGGCGACGCGCTGGTCTTCCCGGCCCGCCAGTGGGACAGCGAGCTGCTGGGCACCGAGCACATCTGCTACAGCTACCCGAAGGAGTACGGCGGCGACTGCTGGGACGCGAACGGCCCCGCGGCCGGCTGCCGCTACCTCTCCGGCACCATCACCTGCAGCCGGCTCAATGGCGGCCCGGAGACCTGCCAGGGCGAGATCCAGCGCTGCACCTACGGGGACGACGGCCAGTGGAGCTGCGTCGGGGTCGACGAGGGCTCCGTCGCCCTGCAGACCTACTGCTACGACCAGGAGAAACGCCGCTACTGGTCGTACCTGCAGCTCTCCCCGCTCGACCTGTCGAACCCCGACGCGCCGGTCATGGGCGACACGCTGTCGATGCCGCAGAACGAGGACGACACCTCGATCCTGGCGGCGGGCACGGGCGTCTACGTGACCTACCGGGTGCCGGTCTCGATCCCGGGCGACGGCCGCTCGTACGTCCGGTACTACTTCAAGAAGATCGACTACGCGAGCCCGCAGCAGCCCTCGGTCGGCCCCTCGATCAACATCCCGGGCGAGCTGATCCTCGTCGACGGCGCCACCATCTACACGCGTGACTTCGTGTGGGGCGAGAACATCGTCGAGTCGGCCCTCAACCGCCTCACGGTCGTGGGCAGCCACGCCTACCTGCAGGCGCGGCGCCGCTTCGTCGACCAGAACGTCGACAGGATGCTCCTCGACGGCGCGGGGCACGCGCTGGTCAGCCACTCCCTCTCCTGGTACGCGGACGACCAGACCGGCTCCACGCAGGGCACGCGGCTGACCATCCTCGACCTCGTCGGGTCCGACTTCCCGAAGCTGGCCGAGATCCCGGTGGACTCGTGGGCGCAGCTCCGCGAGGCCAAGGTCGGCCGCGCGCTCTTCACCGTGCCCGCCGGCATCCTGGTGATCAACGTGCAGAACGCCACCGCGCCCTACCCGCAGGCGTACTTCGCCCTGCAGGGCTGGCCCACGCGCCTCGTCGTGGCCAACAACGACATCTTCATGCCGGCGGGCTCCTACGGCATGTACCGCTTCGACATCGACTCCTACAACCTGATCACCGCCGACCAGTAGCCCCGCCCTACTCCTGCTTAGCCCCCACCTCAGGCTTCACGGCCGCTGGCTCTGGCCCCGGAGACGGCGGCTCCTTGCCGGCCTTCGGCGCACCGGCGGGCTTCGGCTTGCGCAGCGCCTGGAACCAGGCGATGGCGGTCTCGATGGCGATCCAGCCGATGGCGAGCCAGGTGGCCTGGACCAGCTTCCGGACGCCCTCCACCTTGATCATGGAGTCCCCGCTGCCGAACACCTCGAACGGCGTCTTGACGACCGCCAGGTAGAGGATGACCAGCAGGATCAGCGACCGCAGGACCGCGATGACCTTCTTCATTGGTAGATCCTGCCCTTTCACACGTTGTGTTGCATCGGTGAAAGGGCAGGACCCCCTTTCAAACCGTGCGTGCCGATT
>JACRCY010000212.1 GCA_016218785.1 Deltaproteobacteria bacterium | reverse complement strand
GTCCCGCCGGCGGCACCCGCCGCGGCGGCGCCCGTGGCGCCGGCCGCGGTGGCCGCGCCGCCCAAGGCACCGTTCAAGTCGGTCGCCACCGTGCCCGCGCCGCCCGCGCCGCGCGCGACCGTGGCCGTGCCCGGACCGCCCGATCCGTCGGGCTCGGCCGTGCGGCGCCTGCCGGAGCAACCCGTCGACCTCAAGGACTTCGAGACGCACTACGACCTCGGCATCGACTACAAGGAGATGGGCCTGTACAACGACGCCATCCGCGAGTTCGAGATGATCGCGCAGGCGCCGGGCCGCGAGGTGCTGTGCCACAGCATGATCGGCCTCTGCTTCTCGGCGCGCGGGATGCTGAGCGAGGCCATCAGCCAGTTCAAGAAGGGGCTCTACGTCGAGGGGATCACGGACCAGGAGACGATCTCGCTCTACTACGAGTTGGGCATGTCGTACGAGAAGCTCGCGGATCCCCGCGAGGCCCTCTACTACTACGAGAAGGTCGCCAAGCGTGACGCCAAGTTCCGCGACGTGCAGCGGCGGGTGGCCGAGTTGAAGGAGCGCATCGAGAGCGGCGCCTTCGACGGCGGCCCCGGGGGCGGCACGCCGTTGCCGAATTGAGGCCGGAGGCTGGGGGCTGGAGGTCCGCTGACGCTCCGAGCCGGGCTATGGCCCCCGGCGCGGGCCGGGCACCGCGGCCCGCCGCTGGAACGCCTGATAGTCGGCCAGCAGGGCCCGCACGAAGAGGTCGGCGATCAGGTCGGCCCCCTTCGTGGTCAGGTGCGTGGCGTCGCCGGCGCCCAGGCGCGCGGCGGCCCAGCGGCGCATCGAGCCGACCCCGCCCATGGCGTCGAAGGTGCTCCAGAAGGCGCACCCCGACGCGGCGGCCGCCTCGCGCTGCAGCCTCACCAGGCGGGGCACGCTGACCATCGAGCCCTCCGCGCCGTCGGTGCCGCGCTTGTTGGCGCGGTCGGGGAGCGACATCACCAGACACGAGGCGCCGCCCCCGGCCTGGCGGATGCGGGCGAGCACCGCCTGCAGGCCGCGCCGGTAGGCGTCGCCGGGGCTCCGCGTGTCGTCGGTCTCGTTGGTGCCGAAATTGATGATGACGAGGTGCGGCTGACGCACCCGGTACTGCTCCTGCAGGTGGTGCGGCTCGAAGTTGAGCAGGTTCTTGACCCGCGCGCCGTTGATCCCGAGGGAGTCGTAGACGAGGCCGCGGTCGCGCTCGAGCGCCACGCCGAACAGGCGCACCTCGCCGCCCCCGGCCGTCTCCAGCGACAGCTTGTGCGCCCCGTCGGTGGTGCGCACGGTGTGGACCGCGCTCTCCACGCGCGGGCCCGCGGTCACGAGCGGCGCGAGCGGCTTGCCGTCCAGCTCCAGCTTGAGCGCGCCGCCGCGCGGCTGGCGGAGGTAGAGGATGTCGAAGCGGCTGACCCGGCCGCCCACCGGCCCCTTCGTGGCCGTGGCGAACCAGGCGTCGGCGCCGGCGAGCGTCGTGTGGGCGCTGATCCCGCCCACGCCGAAGCGGCCGTCCGTCCCTTTCGGCTTGGTCACGCGCCGGAGCGTCCACACCTCGTTGCAGCCGTGGCGCACGTCGAGGTGGCGGTACCACTTCCACGGTCGCCCCACGGCCACGAAGCCGTGGCCGCCGTCGCCGAAGCGGGCCTGGAGGCGGCGCCGCATGGCGCCCGTAATGGTGTCCACGACGATGGCCGAGTCGCCGTAGTGGAGCACGCGCGCGACGCCCGCCTGGGCGTCGACCGCGCGCAGGGCCGTGTAGAACGTGGCCAGCGCCTGACCGGAGGGATCCTCGATGGGCGCCACGCGCGCGCCCAGCTTCTGGAGGGCGGCGTCCAGCGGCGCCGGTGCCGGGGGAGTGGCCGCCGCCTCGCTACCGAGGGACAGGAACAGGGTCACACAGGCGAGGTGGCGGGCGAGGGGCCCGACCCGGGCGAGGCGCATCGGCGTCCTCGATTCTGAACGGAGACAGTAGCGCCGGCATTCCGGCAGGGCAAAAAAAGTACCGACTGCTATGGACTTGCCAACTGCCGCGGCATCGGCCTACAATGCCGCCTTGACGCCGGGGCTGCCCGGCATCGAGAGGGGGTAGCTCCCCGAACCCGCCCGGAGGCGACGCATGCGTACTCTGCTCAAGCGGATCCTGATGGTGCTGGTGGTGGCGCTCGCGGCCGTGGCGTTCGTCACGGCCGCGTCGGCCCAGAAGAAGAAGTACCCGTGGGAGAAGGAGCCGGGGCCGATCGCCGGCAAGTGGAAGGCCACGTGCCCCGCTTCCGGGAACCTCCAGATCGAGTTCCGCCTCGTGGGCGACAAGAAGGCGTCGGGCACGATCGCCGAGCTGGGGGGCGCGGGCAAGTACGGCTACAAGCAGGGCGAGGAGATCTTCCGCGTCGCCGCCGACGACTTCGGCGAGTGGGTCGGTCAGCTCAAGTGGCGCAGCGTCGCGGGTGCCGAGCGCTGGGATCCGGTCCGGCTCGTGGCCACGCCGGAGAAGCTCAACGCCACGATGACCACCGACGACTGCTACAAGAACATGCCGCGGGTGCGTTAGCCCCGCCGCCGCTTTCCACCGCGCCCGTGCCGGGCGCACGCCAGCGAAGCCGCAGCCCGTTCCCGCGGTCCGCGCCGCGAGCGTAGCCATCCGCGCCCGCGGCACGGTGGCCACGGCGCGGGGTCGAGACGCGGGCTGCGGCGGGTTCGTCCGCGCGGCGCGGGGGCGCTACTGGCAGCGGCGGAGGGTGTAGCCGTACATGCTCAGGGTCTTGCAGGTCGCCGGCGACACGCAGTCGGCGTTGCTGTGGCACAGGATGCCGTAGAGGAGCCCGGTCTGGGTGCAGGTCGTGACGCAGACGGACGCGCCGCCGGTGAGGCTGACGTTGGCGCAGCAGACCTGCGGCGTGCCGCCGTCCTGCTGGCAGTCCTCGGGCCCATCGCACATCATGGCCACGCCCTGGGTGCAGTTGGCCATCGGCATGCAGCCGGACGTGGCGCCCAGGCAGCAGGCGTCGGGTGCGTAGCAGGTCCCGGCCGTGCCGCAGGGGACGCCCGGGTCCGCGGGCGTGGGGTTGCAGTCGGCCTCGGCCAGGCAGTACTGGATGCTGAGCAGCCCGAAGCTCAGCGCACCGCAGCACTTCTGGCCGCTGTCGCAGTCGGCGTCCGACTTGCACAGACGGTAGGCGTTCCCGGTGCAGCTCGCCGCGGTGTCGCACGCCGTTCCGCCGCCGCTCGTCGAGAGCCTGCCGCAGCACACCGGCTTGGAGGTCTCGAAGCAGTCCTCGGGGCCGTCGCACGCGAGCCCGTTGGCGCAGGCGGCGGCCGGCTGACACTCGAGCGACGTGCCCGTGACACAGCACTCCTCACCGTTGGCGAGGTTGCAGAAGCCCGTGCCACAGCCGACCAGGCTCTGGCCGCTGTCGTAGTTGGCCGGCGGCGCGTCGCGCTGCGGCCCGACGTCGTTCGGCACCGTCACGTCCTGCTGGTTCACGTCGAACTGGACGCTCACGTCCTGGGCGGCAGCGTCGTCGTTGGTGCCGGTGTTGCCCCGGTCGCTGCAGGCACCCGAGACGAAGGCGAAGCCGAGCGCGAGGACCACTACCGCATGGCGCATGGGACGCTCCTTCCGGCTGACATGCCGGTGGCTGGATTCTACTACGGTCGGGTGGAGCGGGGAAAGGCGCCCCTCAGGCGAGCTATTCGCGCTGCCCCGTTTTCGCGCGCCAGCGACGCAAGCGATCGATATTGCAGAGGCGAGGCGCTTACAAGTTGCCGGAATTGACCAGGCACCTATGGCACTCAACCCCCTCGGAGAGGCTGATTCTTGGGG
>JACRCY010000216.1 GCA_016218785.1 Deltaproteobacteria bacterium | reverse complement strand
GTCTGGGGCGCGCCGTCACCCGCGGCCGCCCGTGGCGTGCGGCAGGCCGTTCCGCAGAGGGCCGCCACCAGGGCGGCGGTCACGACCGCGGCGAGGGCTACCTCGGAAGGGGGACCTTCCCGTCCCCCCTCGCCCCGGCAAAGCCGTGGCGAGCCTCCCCCCACCGCGCGCTACCCGCGCGGAACAACCCCTTTCTCGCCGGGCGGGGTCGGCTCGAGCCGACGGGGAACTACTGAATGTCGGGAACGCATTGTCCGCCGGTGCATATCTCACCTGGTCCGCAATCGCCCCCGTCGTCGCAGGGGGTGCGCACGACCGTGGGCACCCACTGCGCGATGTGGTTGCCGGTCGCGATGTCCTGGAAGGGGAGCCGGAAGGCGGCGTAGCTGGGATCCTCGACCCCGGCGAGCGCCCTCTCGACGTCGAAGGCCGCCATCCAGACCTGGGCGCAGGTGCCGCTCTCGCAGGCGACGGACTGATACCCGTAGGCCCGGCGGCTCGAGAAGGTGAGCCACATGATGGTGCCGCCCCGGTGCGTCTGGATGAACGGGCTCCACTTCGGCCAGGAGTTGCCGCCGCTCTCGTTGGCGAAGGTCAGGTCGATGACCGCACCCGTCTCGACGTTGACGACGCGTACGCGCGCGTCACCCGCGTCGTACGAGTTCGAGCCCGCCGAGAAGTTGTAGAGGATCCACTTCCCGTCGGGCGAGAAGGCCGGGTAGTAGTTGTTCTCGGTGCCCGCCTGCGCCACCAGGATCTGCTCGGCCCCCCACGCCGTGCCGTCCCAGGGCAGGAGCGCGATGGAGCCCTTGTTGATGCCGGGCATGCACATGGTCGGGAGGGGGCACGGCGAGACGACCGGCTTGGCGAAGACGACGAGCGCGCCGTCGGGCGCGTAGTCGGGCATGGTGCCGAGCGCCACCAGCGGGTTCGGGTCCTTGGGCGTGCCGTTGAGCGCGTCGCGCAGCACCATGGTGCCGCCGTTCGAGGTGATGATCTCGCTCTCGTCGGGCGAGAAGGCCTGGAAGTTCGAGCCGCCGCCGATCGGCGAGGTGCCGAGCTGGAAGAACTTGCTCCGGGTGGCCACGTCGAGCACCTGGAGCGTCGAGACCTGCGTGGGCGCGTCCAGGCCGACCGCGATCCGGTTGCCCTTCATCGACATCGTGTGGCAGCCGACGCACAGGCCGCCCGCCTGCGCGCCGCTGTAGTAGGTCTCCCCTAGGGGCGTGGGCAGCCCGAAGTCGTAGCGCCGGATCACCCCGTTCCCGGTCGCCTGCCAGTAGTAGATGCCGCCGTTCATCTGCTCCTGGGCGATGCCGACCAGGCGCGTCTCCGAGACCCCGGCCTTCTCCGCGTGGGCCGTGTCGAGGCCGCGCACGGAGACCTGCATGGGGAGGTGGCCGGCGTTGGTGCTCGAGAGCTCCTGCCAGATCTCCGGGTCGGGCACCACGCTGCACCCGGAGGTCGAGGCGCAGGTGGCGTAGAGGCGGAGCTCGTAGGTGTCCCCCTTGAAGCGCACCTCGAACAGGTTGTTGCCGCTGCCGGGCCGGAACTGGACGTCGAGGATCGTCAGGTTGGGCGGGATGAGCGTGCCGTCCGGCGGGTAGAGCAGCTCGGGCGCGGCCCCCCCCGCCCCGGCGCGCGCGAAGATCTCCGCCGCGTCGTCCCGCGTCCCTGGGGTGAAGCGGACCTGGGCGTACCACAGGGTGAGCGTGGTTGTCCCCTCGATGGTGCCGTTCTTCGCGCGCACCGTGGTCTGCCCCGGCCACAGCTTCGAGGTGAAGAGCGGCCCTGCGAAGGCTCCCAGGCTCGCGTCGTCGACGTCGAAGACCACGCGCGCCGTGACGTCCTCGGTGTGGCCGTCCTCGAAGGTGCCGGTGGCGGTGTAGGCCTGCTGCGCCGGGATGACGCCCACGATGTCGAGGGTCGCGTCCGCAGGGTTGACCGCGATCGACAGCAGCCCGGTGATGGGCGCCGGTGGACCGTCGGGCCCGCCCGCGTCCTCCGCCGACGCTGCCGTCGGGCCGCAGCCCGCGCCGAGGAGGATCGCCGCGAGGAGACCAAGCCGAGCGCGCATGACCACCTCCGCCGTTTCTTGGGGGACTGTATCGCAGCGCGAACGGGCGCTCAACCGCCCCTTCGGGTGCGTCGCCCGGGCTTGCTTGACTAAGCAGCGTTGGCTAAGCTACTGGCATGAAGTCGGTCACCATCCACGCTGCGAAGACCCACCTCTCCCGGCTGATCGAGGCGGTCGGGCGGGGTGAGGACGTCGTCATCGCCAAGGGCGACCGCCCCGTCGCCCGGCTGGTGCCGGTGCCGCCGCCGGCTCCTCGGCGTCGCTTCGGCGCCATGCGGGGGCGAGCGCGGGTGACGCAGGCGTTTTTCGCGCCCCTGCCGCCGCGGGAGCTCAAGGCCTGGGAGGGCTGACCCGTGCGCGTGCTGCTCGACACGCACGCGCTGCTGTGGTGGCTGGATGGCGATCGGCGGCTGCCGCCACGAGTCCGGAAGCTGCTGGGCGACGCCGCGACCACGGTGTTCGTGAGCGCCGCCTCGGTCTGGGAGATCACGACCAAGGCCCGGCTCGGCAAGCTGCCGGGGGCGCTGGAGGTGGCGGCCGACGTGCCCGCCTGCCTCGCGAGCCAGGGCTTCCTGGGGCTGTCTGTGACCGTCGAGCACGCGCAGCGCGCGGGGACGCTCCCCGGCGACCACCGCGATCCCTTCGACCGCATGATCATCGCGCAGGCCATGACCGAGGACCTCCCCGTGGTGACGGCCGACCCGGCGTTCGCGCCCTTCCCCGTCCGCCGCGTCTGGTAGGGGCGGGCCTCCGGCTTGGACTCGGCGCGCGGGGGCGCGCAACCGTTCACCGGGGCCGCGAGGCCGGCCCGGCGCCGCGCCCGACCGAGGCGCGGTCGTGGCGGCTCAGCCTGCAACGTGACCTCGACCGAGCCCGCGGGCTGCGCCCCCATCCGGTTCGCTGAGATCGACCGAGCCCCGGGGGGTGCTGCCCCACCCGATTCCGTGAGATCGAGCGTCCCCGCGGGCTGCTGATCCATCCGATTCGGTGAGATCGACCGAGCCCGCGGCTTGACCCCCCACCCGGTTTCGTGAGCTGGACCTTTGTCCCCGGCCTGGTGACCGTGCAGTTTCGTGAGATCGACCGATGAGTGTGCCCGCGTGACCGGCACTTCGGCCATGATCGACCGACGGCTCAGGGCCCGCCGCCCGGCTGGGGATTGGAAGTGGCCGGCTGGGGGCTGGAAGTGGCCGGAGGGGGGGAGCGGTTCAGCCCTGCTTGGTGCGCTTCGCCCGGATCGCGAACAGGCTGGGGTAGGCCGCGAAGCGCTCGGGGTCGTGCCGGTGGATGTAGGCGGCCGCCGCGCGCACCTCTTCGTAGTTGCGGCAGACGCGGGTCCAGGCGCGCACGCGCAGGTCGGCCCACTGGCTGAGGTCCTTCGGCTGCGGCGTGCTGATGGTCTCCATGAGCTGGGAGCCCAGCTTGCGGGCCTCGTCGACGTGGCCGCGCGTGAGGTCGCAGCGGTGCTCGATCGCGGCGAAACGCACGTGGGCCAGGTCGGCGAGGCGCTGGAGGTCGTCGGCCAGGTCGAGGTAGCCGGTGCCGCGGCGGATGTCGCTCAGGATGCGCTGCGCCGGCTGGTCGGCGCGCAGGGCGTAGCCGAGGCCCTCGAGCATCTCGACCTTGAGCTCGCGGCAGCGCTCCAGGAGCGGCGCTGGCGGCCGGGTCTCCGCCGCGGGCTGGCCGGCCTCGAGGCGGCGGTACTGCGTCTCGGTCATCCACGCGGCCTGGCCGACGCGCTCCAGGGTGTCGATGCGCGCGAGGTCGAAGTCGCGGAACGTCTGCTCGTACAGGGCCCGTTCGCCCACGGCCACTTTGGCGACGGTGAGCACCGTGGCGACGGTCTTGATGACGTCGAGCCGGATCGGGATCAGCTCGTCGACGGGGTACGCCGCAAGGCTCGCCTTCTCGGCGTCGAGCGCCTGGGCCGCGACCTTCTCGTCGATGGCCGGCTCGGTGGTGGACTGGACCTGGGCGGGCATCTGGGCCTCCTCGCGTGGCGGGTTTCGGGCGAAGGCCGCACGCCTCCGCCCCGCCATCCTACCGAACGGCGGGCGGGAGGCAAGCACGAAGTGAGGCGGCCGCGATGGTCTGACAGCCGCTGGTCGGGCGCTGGCGCCCTCCAGCCCTCGGCGGGCGGGGCTCGACCGCAGCGCCTCGGCGAGGTCGATGGCGGCGGCGAGCTCGCCGGCCGCCACCGCGCGGCCGCACCGCTGGCCCGATCAGCTGGGGGGCCCGCGCCGAGGCCGCCGCCCTGGGGTGCCTCACCGATGGCGCCCGCTGACGGCCCGGCGGACAGCCACCGGCGGGACCTGGGGGCCTTGCTGCGGCACGACAGGCGTTCTCCCCCGCCGCCACCCGACCCCTCCTCCATCCAGCTCAAAAGTCCGACAGGCCCTTGGACTCGGATTTGGGCTCGGGCTTGACGACCGGCTTGGGCTTGGGCTTGGGCTTGGCATCCGCCGCGAGCGTGGGGTTGTCCGCCCCGCAGCCCGGGCAGAACTTTGCGGTGGCGGGGTACTCCCGGCCGCACTTGGTGCAGTGAATCGCGGTGGGTGCGCCGGTCGCCGGTCGCGGCTGCGGCGCCTGCGTCGGGGCGGGCGCCGCGTCCCTGCGTGGCAGGGCCGCGGCAGCTCTGCCGGCCGCCGCATCGGCAGCCGCCCTGGCCGCGGGAACGGACGGCGCCACGGTCTGCGCCTTGCGCCCGATGCCGCCGAGCGCGAGGGACAGGATTACCCCCGCCACCGCGCAGCCGCCCGCTGCCAGCACCAGGGGATGTCGCCACCGCGGAGGGCGGGTGCGCTGCGTCGGCCCGGGTGGCGGCTGCGGGGACGCGGACGGCGCCGCCCCGACCGTCGGCGGCAGACCCGCCGGCCGCGCCACCCCGACCG
>JACRCY010000215.1 GCA_016218785.1 Deltaproteobacteria bacterium | reverse complement strand
TAGCTTCGGCACGGCCTTCCGGTAAGGCACCGCCCTCACCCTACTCCCGCGCTCCCGTCGAAGATCACCGACGCAGCGTTGATCTCGCGGTGGTCGACTTCTCGTGAGCACAAGTGGTCGACTTCTGGCGAGGTCCCGCAGCCCGCCCCGCACGACCGAAAAAAGCTAGACCAGGAGGCGGATCATGCTTGACGGGCCGACCACTCCATAGTCGATCGTGGGGCCACCCGCGCGTAGGTTGACAGGCGAATCGAAACGCCGTATCTTTTTTACCGTAGGTTACTGACGGTGGACGCCGTGAGCCTGGCCGCACGACCGGAACTGGAACCCGGAAGAGCCTATCGAACCCGGGAGCTTCGCCGCTTCGGCGCCAACCCCGCGCGCCTCGCCCGTCGTCTGGTCCGGGAGGGCAAGCTGCAGCAGGCCGCCCACGGGCTGTTCTATGCCCCGGTCAGGAGTCGCTTCGGGCAGGCCCCGCCATCGGAGGAGGAGATCCTGCGAGGCTTCCTCGGTAGCAGCCCATTCGTGATCACGGGCCCGCCGAAGTGGAACGTCCTGGGGCTGGGCTCGACGGCGATGTTCGCGGCGACGCTGGCCTACAACCAGAAGCGCACCGGCGAGTTCAACTTCGACGGCCGCCGCTTCCTCCTGCGCCGGGTGTACTTTCCCGAACGCCCGACGCCCGAGTGGTACGTCATCGACCTGCTGCAGCACCACGACATGGCCGGCGTCTCGATCGCCGCACTCGAGGATCGACTCGTCGCCTCGCTGCGCCAGGGACGATGGGACCGGGAGCGGCTGCGCGAGACGGCCGCGCGGTATGGGTCCAGGGCCACGCTCGAGATGGTCGAGCGGTCTCTGCGCCAGGCGGGCGGCGCGCGATGACCTGCATCCACCGGGACACCGAGTTCGCCCAGCTCGTCCCGATCGTGGCGCGCTCGACGGGGATTGCGGCGGCGCTCATCGAGAAGGACTACTGGGTGACGCACACGCTGTGGGCCATCCATCAGACCGGGCTCGACATCTGGTTCAAGGGCGGCACCTCCCTCTGCAAGGGGTTCGGCCTGATCCAGCGCTTCTCCGAGGACCTCGATCTGATGGTCGAGCGCGGCACGGTCGGCGTCCTTCCGGAGGTCACGAGCTGGACGAGCACCAACAAGGGCCCGGTGGCCGGGCGCCGCGCCTTCTACGACGCCCTCGCGGCCGCGCTCGTCGTGCCCGACGTCACCGTCGAGCAGGATGTGACTCGGAGCGACAAGCACGCGCGCGGCGCCGACTACCTGGCGCGCTATCCCGGCGCGTTGCTCACCGAGCTCGGGCCGGCCATGAGCCCGTTCGTGCGCCTCGAGGTCGGCCGCGCCCGCGTCGTGCCCCACGTGCAGAAGGCGCTCGGCTCCTTCGTGCATGCCCACCTCGAGCAGCAGGGCTTGCTCGGCGACCACGAGGACAACCGACCCACCGGGGTGCGCTGCGTCCATCCCATGGTCACGCTCTTCGAGAAGCTCGACGCCATGGCGCGTCGCTACGAGCGCGACGCCATGGAGCCGGACAGCTTCGTCCGGCACTACGAGGACGCCGCGCAGATCATCCGCGCCGAAGCGGGGCTGCCCGCGATGGGTATGACCGCCATGGCCCTGGCGGCGGACATGCTCGCGGAGAAGGACATCGCCGCGCTTCCGCGCCCGGACGAGCCGGCACTGGTTCTCGCCGACCCCCACAGGCGCGCCGCCATCGACGAGGCCTACGCGAAGATCGCGCCGATGTTCTGGGGGCCGCGAATCCCTCTCGACGAGGCTTGCGACACCATCCGCGCCTGGCTCGGGAAGCTCCACCAGAACGGATAGCCCCCCGCGCCTCGCCGACCGCGACGTCAGCTCGGCGACGTTACCCGAGGCGCGGGCGGCGGCGTCCGGTGGGGGGACCCGCCCGGGAGCGCGCGCGGCGCGCCGGGTCGCCCCGGCCGCATCCCGTGGGTTGCTGCCCGAGCCGCGGCGTGGCACGATTGAAACATGGGGGTGCGCTTGCAGGAGGGTCGGCCGGCGACCCGGGCGGACCTCGAGGCCCTGCCCAAGCACGTCAAGGGCGAGATCATCGACGGCGTGCTCTACACCAGCCCGCGACCCCGACCGCTGCACGCCCGCGGCGAGCTGGCGCTCGGCGCGGATCTGCTCAACGCCTACCAGCGCGGTCGGGGCGGCCCCGGCGGCTGGTGGATCCTCGTCGAGCCCGGCATCGAGGTCCCCGGCTCGCCCGAGCTCTCGCCTGACGTCGCTGGCTGGCGGCGCGAGCGCCTGATCGAGCTGCCCACGGACCCCATCACGGTGGTCCGGGACTGGATCGGCGAGTTCCTGTCGCCGTCGACTCGGCATCTCGACCAGCGGGTCAAGCGGCCGTTCTATGCCCGCATCGGCGTCGGGTGCCTGTGGTTCGTGGACCTCGACGGACGGACTCTGACCGTCAGCAAGCTGGTCGAGGGCCGCTGGGTGGAGCTGGCCGTGCACGGCGCGGACGAGCGCGTGCGGGCCGAACCGTTCGAGGCCGCCGAGCTGGACCTGCGCGAGTGGTGGGGGGCGGGCGAGAAGGAGGGGTGATCCGGCGCCCGCGTCGGGCCTCGGCCGCGCCCGGCGATTGTTGCCTGACCACCGTTGCGGTAGCATGGGTAGTGGTGGCGTCTCTGGCCGCCAACCAGCGGTGCGCCCGGTGTGGATCGCTGCACCGGCCGGGGGACCTTCGTTGCCCCGGGAGCCTGGCCGGGAGCGCCACGCTCGACGCGCAGCTCGCGGGCGACGTGGACGAGCGGCGGGTGATCGACCCGCTGCTCGGCCAGATGGTGGGCGAGTACGAGGTCCGCGAGGTCCTCGGCCGCGGCGGCATGGGCGTGGTCTACGGCGCCGTGCAGCCCGTCATCGGCAAGCCGGTCGCCATCAAGGTGCTGCACTCGTCCCTGTCGCACGACCCGTCGGGGATGAAGCGGTTCGTGGCCGAGGCGCGCGCCGTCAACCGCATCCGGCACCGGAACATCGTCGACAT
>JACRCY010000214.1 GCA_016218785.1 Deltaproteobacteria bacterium | reverse complement strand
TCGGCCGCCGTCAGCTCGCAGGTGGCGACCTCGAACTCCGCGCGTCGCGCCCAGGAGTCGCGCCTCTGCGCCTGCCGGTCCGGAGCCCGCTCATCGAGCAACGCGCTCAGCACCGAGGTATCGAGGTAGAGGCGCAGCATGACCCGGCCTTGGTCCCGCCTGGATCAACTGTAGCACACGCCTGAGGGGGGGGGGCCGGCTGCGCCAGCGGACCATCGCGGAACACGTCGTAGGAAGACAGGAAACCTTCGGGGGGCTCCGGCCGATAACCAGGATAGAAGCCCACGGAGGAGCCCCATGGAACCGACCACCAGCACCAGCGACCAGAACCGATGGTGGCGTGCCGCGTGCAGCGACACTGCCAGTAGGCTCGTGAATCACCTCGACGGCACCTCGGTGCTGCCCCTCAAGCAGATCCGCGATGGCGTGTGCGGCAACGCACCCAGAGCGGCGTCGCAGCCGCCGCCGGCGCGGGACACCGTCGACGGCGTGCTCCGCGAGGGGCGCGCCGCGCTCCCGGCCGCGCCGCACAGCGTGCTCGCCGAGACCGGGGAAAAGGTCACCACACGGACCGAGGTGCTCCACCTGCTCGAGCAGGTGCTCGAAGCCGTGGGCGTCGGCTCGCGGGCCCTCGTGACCGCCTCCTTGGCGGCCGGACCGCTCCTGCTCGTCAAGTTCATCGGCGAGATCGCGAAGGCCAACGCCGAGGGCAAGCATGCTGCGGGCTGCGCCGCGACTGCGCGGGGCTTCGCCACCGTCATGGCCGAGGTGCTCGACCGCGGCTCGTTGCGGTCGAGCACAGTCGCGAGCCTCAGGGACCGCGCCCGCACGCTTGAGCCGAAGCTAGGCGCCCGCATGTGGCTCGGCGCGCAGGCGGCGGCCCAAGCGCTCCACGGGCTCACCCCGGCGGAGCGGAGCCGCATCCGCGCCGAGCTCCTCGACCGGACGCCGCACCTGCAGGTCAGCGGCAGCCCGGAGCGGCAGCTCTACTACAAGACCCAGGGCCTGCTGCTCGGCTGGAAGCCGGCGAGGATCTGACCCATGGCCACCCTCATCTGTGGCAACTGTGGCTATCCTGCCGTGGACCCCGCGGGCTGCGGACTGTGCCAGGGGCCCGTGTTCGACCTCAGCACGGCGCAGGGCGTGCTCGACTGCCGGACCTACCGAACCTTGCGGGGCGAGCAAGCGCAGAAGGGTCCAATGGCGTACCTCGGCCTTGTCATCTACTTGGTGGTCATGGCGGTGTCGGGCGTCGCGCTCTACGTCGCGGACGTGAGCCTGGGCGACATGGGGGTATGCGAGTGGTGCCTCATCCTCGCCCTCGTCTTTGTGGGATCCGGCTTGCTCACCTGGTACTTCCGGTGGACCCGCCTCTCGAAGGAGCAGGAGCTCGACGTGCGGCTCTGGCGCCCGGACCCGTTCCATGACCCGAACGCCAAGGAGCCGCCGCGGGCCGCCCGCCGGCCGCCTAACGGCGTCGCGGCCTGAAGACTCGAGCGCCGACCAGCAGCAGAATGAGCAGCGCGGGGCCGACCCGGGCCGCGGCCGTAGCCGCCACGCAGCCGCCGCCGGACGCATCGCCGGCAGCGCCGCCGTCGGCACTGCCGTCGGCACGATGTGACCCGTCGACGCCCGCGTCGGCGAGAGCGTCGTAGACGCTCTGGCAGTCGAGCGTGACCTGCACCGCGGTAGTGTTCGTATCCTCGATGCCGGCCAGGCTCACGGCGTGCATGGTGTAGGAGCCGGACGTGGCGTGAAACGTGGCGAAGGCAGCGCCAGGGAAGTTGCCGCAGTCGAGGGCGCCCGAGGTCAGTCCCCCGGGGTTGACGAACGTGCCGTCGCGGTAGATGCGATAGGTGGCGACGACAGGGTCGTAGGTCCACGAGAGGCTGAGTCGCACTGCCTTGTACGGGCCGCAGCATGAGTCGCTGGTGCAGATTTCGGGTCGCGTCGAGAAGCCGCTAAGCCCGGCGAAGTCGGGCGGCGACAGGTCCGCCCCCCCGCCGGTCGTGAAGGTCGCGACGGTGCCGTAGGTGTCCTGGACGCAGTCGAAGTAGCAGTCCGGCTTGAAGCGGGTCTGCACCTCGTACGCCGTCTGAGGGAGCAGCTCGGCGTCCGGCTGCACGATGATGAGGCGCTGGCTGGACTGCTCGCCGTCGCGGGTCACCGTCACGGCGAGCGGGTCGCCGCCCACGGGGCGAAGCACGACGTCGGTCTCGGCCGCGTAGCTGGTGCCCAGGGCGTCATAACCTCCGTAGCGCAACCAGAGCCTGGTGTTCGTGGGGACGTTCGTCTCCGAGTCGCTGGGCCTGATCCCGCCGGGCGAGTGCTCCGGCATCGGACCACAGGCCCGGGCGACCCGCGGTGTCGTCATGGCGGCTGACATGCAGATCCCGACCGCGAGCAAACCCCGCATGGTGCCCTCCTGATCCACGGTGCGCGCCCGGCCGGGCCATTACAACCCGGACGCACGGCAGCGTCGGCCGCGGGCGCGGCTGCGGGTGTCCGAGGCTGAGACGAGGGCTGGAGCCGGAAGGCCGGCGGCGGGGCGGCGGCGGGCTACGCGGCTTCCTTCGCCACCACCCAGACCTTCAGCTTGGCGACCACGTCGCGGGCGAGCTTGAGGTCCACGGTGAACATGCCCAGCGACTTGATCGGGTCGTCGAGGTGGATCTTGCGGTGGTCGACCGGCACGCCCGCGTCCTTGAGCGCCTCGGCGATGTCGCGCGCGCCCACCGAGCCGTACAGCTTGTCGCCGGCGCCGACCGGCCGCGCGATGTTGATCGACAGCTGCTCGAGCCGGTCCTTGAGCCCGCGGGCGTCCTTGATGACCTTCTGCGCCCGGCTCTCGATCACGCGCTTCTCGTGCTCGATGCGCGACACGTTCTTGGGCGTGGCGTAGACGGCGAGGCCGCGGGGGATGAGGTAGTTGCGCCCGTAGCCCGGCTTCACGTTGACCACGTCGCCGGAGCGGCCGAGGTTGGGGACGTCTTCCTTCAGGATCACCTGCATGGGCATGGCCGCCTCCTACTCGCCCGTCACGGTGAAGGGCATGAGCGCGACCATGCGCGCGCGCTTGATGTGCAGCGCCACCTTGCGCTGGTGCTTGGCGCAGTTGCCCGAGATCCGGCGCGGGATGATCTTGCCGCGGTCGGTGATGAAGTACTTGAGCGTCGCCGGGTCCTTGTAGTCGATGAGCACGTTCTTGTCGGCGCAGAAGCGACAGACCTTGCGCCGGGCGAAGCCGCGCTTGCGGCCGCCCTTGTCCTTGCCGCCCTTGCCCCCCCGGCCGTAGCCGCGCTCCGGGCGCCCACCGTCCAGCGCGTCCTTGTCTTCGATGTCCATGGCCATGGTCGTCCTCCGGGCTACTCGGGGTCCGGCACGGGGACGGGGACCGAGGCCTCGGCGGGCGCCTCGTGCTCGGGCGCGCCGAACTCGTCGTCCATGTACAGATCCTCGTCCTCGCCGAAGCCGCGGGCCGCGGCCGCGCCGGTGACGATCTCCTCCTCGTCGGGCCCGGTGGTCGCGGCCTTCTGGAAGGACTCGTCGGTGACCTCGGTGGGGCGCGCGTCGGGCGTGACGTCCTCGTCCACCAGGACGGTGTAGTAGCGGACCACGCTGTCGAGCATGCGCAGGTTGCGCTCGATCTCCTCGACCACGCCGGAGGAGCCGAGGTAGCGCCAGTAGAGGTAGATGCCCTTGAGCTGCTTGCGCACCTCGTAGGCGAGCTTGCGCTTGCCCCAGTTGTCGAGCTTGAGCAGCTTGCCCTGCATCTGCTCGATGATGCCCTTGATGCGGTTGTTGACGCCCAGGATGCCGTCCTGGGGAGTGTCGGGGCGAAGGATGAAGATGGTTTCGTACTCCCGCTGCGTGCCGGGAGCGTCGCGCATTGAGAGCGCCATGCTGCCTCCTCTCGGACCTGTGTCCCGGGATCCGTGTCCCGGGCAAGGAGCTATGTGCGGGCCGCGGGGCCCGGTGGGATCAGTCCTCGTCCGCCTCCGCGGGCTTGGAATTGAAGCGGTTCATAGCCGAAGTGACGCCGGCTTGCAAGATCATTTCGACGGCGTCGGCCGCGTCGCCCAGGGCAAACGGCAGCTCCTTCCCCTCGGCGCGGCTGAAGTCCTGGAGCACGTAGTCGGCCCCCTCCATGCGCGGCGGGGGCCGGCCGATGCCCAGGCGCACTCGCACGAAGTCCTGGGTGCCCAGATCGGCGAACAGGGAGCGCAGGCCGTTGTGGCCGCCGTGGCCGCCCCCCACCTTGACCTTGATGCGGCCGAAGTCGAGGTCGAGCTCGTCGTGGACCGCGACCAGGTTGGCCGGCTCCACGTCGAAGAAGCGCACCGCGGGCGCCACCACCTGCCCCGAGCAGTTCATGAACGACTGGGGCTTGAGCAGCACCACCCGCTCGCCGCCGACGCGCGCGTCGGCGAGCAGGCCGCCGAACTTCGCGCGGAACCCGGCCACCCCCCAGCGCTCGGCCAGCAGGTCGGCGACCATGAAGCCGGCGTTGTGCCGATTGGCCGCGTACTCGCGGCCTGGGTTGCCGAGTCCGACGATGAGCCACATGGGAGGCCTGAGGCTCGAGGCTCGAGGGGTGCCAGCGAGTGACGCCGGCGCCCCTCAGGCCTGGGGGATGCTACGACTCGCCGCCGCCGACCTTGTCGGCCTTGGCCTGGACGCGCGCCGCCATCTTGGCCGCGGCCCGCTTGTCCTCCTTGCTCTCGGGCTTGCCCTCGGCCTTGGCCTCGCCGGGCTTGCCCGGAGCTGCCGCCTCGCCGGGCTTGGCACCCTCGGCCGGCGCCGCCACCTGCCCCGCGGCGCCCTCGACCGCACCCTCCACCGCCGCGGCCTCCTCGACCTTCTCCTCCTTCGGCGCCACCACGACCGCGACCGACTGCTTCGGGTCGAGCAGGACGCGCACCCCGGTGGTGACCTTGACGTCGCTCGCCTTGAGGGCGTCGCCGATGTTCAGCGCGCTGACGTCGGCCTCGAGCTTGGTCGGGATCCGATCCGGCAGGCAGGCCACGTCGACCATGCGGAAGACCTGGTGCAGGATGCCGCCGATCTTGACCCCTTCGGCCTTGCCCGTGAGGAGCAGCGGGACGGTGACGTGGATCTCCCTGGACAGGTCGACGCGCACGAAGTCCGCGTGGAGCACGGTGTTCCGGAGCGGGTCGGTCTGGTAGTCCTTCAGCATGACCGTCAGCTGCCGGTCGGCGTCGCCGCCCTTGACCGTCATGGTGATGACGGTGTTCTGGCGCTTCTCGGGGTCGAGCGCGTCCTTGAGCGCGCGCGGGTCGAGCGCGAGCGCGATCGGCTCCTCGCCGCCGCCGTAGCACACGGCCGGGATGCGACCCGCCTGGCGGAGCTTGTGGGCGTACCCCTTGCCGGACTCCTGGCGCAGGTGAACTTCGAGCTTGCCGACTTCCATGGTCCTACCCTCTTCCTCAGAGCGGGCGGGCCCGCGCGGGCCCGCCTTCGGTAAGGGGAGCGTCGCCCCTCGTCAGATGAACAGGGAGCTGATCGAGTCTCCGTGGTGAATCCGCTTGATGGCCTCGCCGAGCAGCCGCGCCACGCTGAGCTGCTTGATCTTGCGGCAGCCGCGCGCCTTCTCGGAGAGGGGAATGGTGTCGGTGACGGTGACCTCCGCCAGGGGGGAGGCCTCGATGCGCTCGATGGCCGGCCCGGACAGCACGCCGTGGGTGGCGCAGGCCGACACCGAGCGCGCGCCGGCGTCCAGGATCGCCTTGGCCGCGTTGCACAGCGTGCCGGCCGTGTCGATCATGTCGTCGATGATGACGGCGTCCTTGCCGGTGACGTCACCGATGATGTGCATGACCTCGGAGACGTTGGCCGCCGTGCGGCGCTTGTCGATCATCGCGATGGTTGTTCCCAGCCGCTTGGAGTAGGCGCGGGTGCGCTCGACGCCGCCGGCGTCGGGGGACACGAACACGGTCTGGGCCGGGGTGCACTTCGCGCGCAGGTGATCCACCAGCACCGGCATCGAGAACAGGTGGTCGAAGGGGATGTTGAAGAACCCCTGGATCTGGCCCGCGTGGAGGTCCATGGCCAGCACCCGGTCGGCCCCGGCGGCCGTGATCAGGTCGGCCACGAGCCGGGCGGTGATCGGGGTGCGCGGCTTCACCTTGCGGTCCTGGCGCGCGTACCCGTAGTAGGGCATGACCACGACGATGGAGCCGGCCGACGACCGCT
>JACRCY010000217.1 GCA_016218785.1 Deltaproteobacteria bacterium | reverse complement strand
CGACCGCGACGATGCCGACCTTCCCCTGGTCGTGCAGCTCGGCCAGGCGCTTCTCGCCGACCAGGACGCAGCGGCGCGTGAACTCGTCCTGCGCCGCGCGCGCGGCCCGCCACGCGGTCTTGATCTGCGCGCGGCTCCTCCGCAGCGGTCCGCCGAGGGCGGCGTGCAGCGACTGCACCATGCGCCACTCGGACTGGCGGAGGTCGACGACGGGCGACAGCATTCGCGCCGTCTCGATGCCGTTCAGCTCGAGGGCCGAGCGCATGTAGGACGGCAGCGCCTGCAGGTAGGGGCAGAAGTGCGAGTTCGACGAGTGCTCGTTGCGCTCCATCGAGATCATGTGGGGCACGAAGACGAAGTCGACGCCCTCGCGCTGCACCAGCTCGGCGATGTGGCCGTGGGCCAGCTTCACCGGGAAGCAGAACTCGGCGCCGCAGATCTCGCCGCCCTGGTGCCTGGTCTCGTCGCTCGACTCCTTGGTGGCGACGGTCTTGCAGCCCAACTCGGCGAAGAAGCGCCGCCAGAGCGGCATGAAGGTGTAGCTCGACAGCGCGCGCGGGATGCCGACGACCGGCGCGCTCTCGCCCACCCGCGGTCCCTTGCTCATCTCGCGCATCAGCTTCTCGCGCAGGCGGAAGAGGTCGAACTCGGGCGCCAGCCGCTGCTTCTTCAGCTCCGGGTCACGGCCGCACATGTAGCCGAAGCTGGCCTCGCCGGTCGCCCCTTCGACGTTGGCGAAGGTGATGGTGCAGCAATTGTCGCAGAGCTCGCAGACCTCCTTGCGCAGCTGCACCTCGCGCCGGTAGAGGTCGAGACCACGGAAGCGAGTGTCGCGCCCGGCGAGGGCGTCGCGCGTGAGCAGCGCGACGCCGAAGGCGCCCATGACGTGGCAGTACGGTGAGACCACGACCTCGACGCCGAGGTGGTTCTCGAAGGCCGCGACGAGGCCCCGGTTGCGCGCCGTCGCGCCCTGGAAGAAGACCTTCTCCTTCGAGATCTTGCGGTTGCCGACGACCTTGGTGAGGTAGTTCTGCACCACCGAGAACATGACGCCCGCCATGGCCTCGGCCGGGGTGTACCCCTGGCGGATGAGCGCGTGGACGTCCTGCTCCATGAAGACCGTGCAGCGGTCCGAGGTGGGCGGCGGGGCGAGCCCCATCACGACCTCGCCCACCGCGTCGAGCGGGAACCCGAGCTTCCTGGCCTGCTCCTCGACGAACGAGCCGGTGCCGGCGGCGCAGACGTAGTTCATGGCCGCGTCCATGATCCGGCCGCTGCGCGTGCGCATGTACTTCGAGTCCTGGCCGCCCAGCTCGAAGATCGTGTCGATGGTCGGATCGACGCTCATGGCGCCGGCCACGTGGGCGCTGATCTCGTTGATGATGGCGTCGGCGCCCACGACCTCCCCGACCAGCTTGCGGCCGGAGCCGGTGGTGCCGCAGCCGAGGATCGTGAGCTGCGCCCGGCGGTGCGCGGCGAGGTCGACGAGCGCCACGAAGAGCTTCTTGGTCGCGCCGACGGGGTCGCCGAGCGTCTTGCGGTAGAGGTCGGCCACGACCTGCCCGGCCTCGCTCATGAGCACGGCCTTGGTCGAGGTCGAGCCGACGTCGATGCCCATGAAGACGCGCTGGTCCTGCCCCTCCTCCCACGCCGAGATCCGGACCTCGGGGTCGTCGGGGTCGGGCGCCGAGGCCGCGGGGAGGTGCTCGCCGGTCGCGGGGCGGTGGCAGTAGACCTCCGCCACGTCGAAGCTCGGGTAGCGCGTCCGCGTGAGCGCGAGCGGCGGGCGCCGCGGCCCGGCCGGCCGGGCGCAGCGGGCCGAGGTCTCCGCCGCGCCCTGGAGCGACGCCACCACGCGACCGAGGTCCACCGGGAGCGCGCCGTCGTCGAGGGCCAGCAGCGCCGCCCCGAGGGCGGCCGCGACGTGGGCGTCCGCGAACGTCTCGACCTCGGTGCCGGCGAGCGTGCGCAGCCAGCGGAGGACCTCGGCGTTCAGGGCCACGCCGCCCGTCAGCACCGTCAGGCCCTGGAGCGGCTTCCCCTTGAGCAGCGTCTGCAGCAGCGTCGAGGTCATGCCGCGGCAGAGGCCGGACCACATCTGCTCCTTGGTGTACCCGTCCTGCTGGCGGTGGATGAGGTCGCTCTTGGCGAACACGGCGCAGCGGGTGGCGATGGTCGGCGGATCGGTCACCGACGCGAAGCGGTGCAGGTCGTCGTAGCCGATCTCCATGCGCTGGGCCTGCTCGTCGAGGAACGAGCCCGTGCCCGCGGCGCAGAGCGAGTTGGTGGCGTACCCCCGGAAGCGCCCCTCGGCGTCGACGTTGATCATGGTGAGCGAGCCGCCGCCCACGTCGATGATGTTGCGCACGGTCGGGAACGCGGCGCGCACGGCGCGGACCGACGCCTGCACGAGGTCGACCCGCTGGACGTCGGCGTGGATCGCGTCGGTGGCCGAGCCCGTCAGCGCGACCGGCAGCCCGGTGACCCCGATCTCCTCCAGGGCGGACCTCAGCACGGCCTGGGGATTGCCGTGGTGCGCCCGGTAGAGGCGCGCCACGACCGCTCCGCCGCCGTGCCCGTTCCCATGACCGTTGCCGCTGCCATTCCCTCCCCGCCCTTCCTGCTCCACCACCACCAGCTTCAGGGACAGCGAACCGACATCGATACCCAGCGCCACCCGCTTCATGGGACCGCTCCTCGTGGGGGGTGCCATCGGGCCGTGATGCAGCCCGGTCCCCAAGCGACGGCTGCAGCTTATAGCATGAACTGACACGTCAGTCTAGGGGGAATCTCTAACCATTTAACATTCAAAATGATTGATTGTATGACAGGCGGTTCCAGCGACGCGTTCGAAGGTTGGGAGTTGGAGGTTGAACGAGGGACCGATCAGGGGCGCGGGACGCCGACGCTCCTCGGCAGGTCGGGGCGCCAGGCGAGGTCGGTGATGACGCCGCAGAGCCCCAGCACCGCGGCCGTCAGCCGGCGGTAGTCGAGCGTCTCGGGCGTGTCGGTGAGCTTGTGGTAGTTGGGGTTCCGGAAGGGCGCGGTGTCCGTGACCATCACGCCGGGGTACCCCTCCTTCCAGAATGCCCAGTGGTCCGACCATCCCACCCCCGGGATCCAGCCCGGAGCGGCCAGCCCCTCCGAGGGGAGCACCGCGTGCTGGCGGAACGAGGCGACCACCCGCTCCACCAGCGCGCGCGAGGCGCGGTTGCCAACGAAGCCCATGAAGTTCCCCACGCTGGGGTAGCAGAAGTTGAAGGGCGGCGGGTAGTGCTGGGTGCGCTTGGCGTCGGCGAAGTAGCCCATGGTCTCGAGCGAGAGCATGGCCACGACGTTCTCCCCGCGGCTGCGGAGCAGCTTCGCGTAGACGCGGCTCCCCATGGGCCGTCGCTGGAAATAGGGGGGCTCCTCGTTGACGAAGAAGACGATGCGGACCGTGCGCGCGAGGCGCCGGCGGTGCAGGAGGTCGGCGATCTCGAGCAGCGCCGCCACGCCGCGGGCGTTGTCGGCGGCCCCGGGCGTGTCCTCGGGGGTGTCGTAGTGCGCCCCGACCACGATGATCTCGTCGGGACGGGTGGTGCCCCGGATCTCGGTCGCCAGGTTCCGGACCTGCCGCCCGTCGGTCACGAACTCCTGCGGCGTGACCTTGAAGCCGAGCTCCTCGAGACGCGCCTGGATGTAGCGGGCCGCGGCCTCGAGCGCCTGCGGGTGCTGCACGTTGCGCGGTCCGATGTCGCCGGCGAGCGCACGCACGTGCCGTCGCAGCCGCTCCTGGATCGCGACCTCGGCCGGCGCGGGCTGGAAGATCGGCCCGGCGTAGCTCCGGCCGGGCATGCGCGTGGCGCACCCGGCGGCGGCCAGCGCGATGCCCCCGGCGACGAGGAGCGCCGTGACGGCCCGGAGACCCCGCGCCACCCTACCGCGGCCCCGACGGCTGGTAGATGATGGCGCCGCTCGGCTTCTTCGGCGCCTCGGCCGGGCCCTCGATCTTGGGGGGCGCTCCCATGCCGCCGCCACCCTTGCGGGCTCGCCCGCCACCACCGCGCGCGGCGACCTTGGTGGCGCCCTTCTCGGCGGGCATCACGCCAGCGCCCGGGAGCGGCCGGGGCTTTTCCAGCGTGCCCGCCGGCAGGTCGTCGAGGTCGAGGGCGACCTGCACCTCGGGCGCGGGGTGCAGGAGCGGCCCCTGCGGCGGCGCCTTGCGCCCCATGAGCCCGATGACCCCCAGGACGATGAGGGCCACCACCGTGGCGCCGCCGATGATGGCGTAGAAGCGCCACCACGGCGGCGCGTCTTCCTCGGTGGCCTTGATCTGACCGGGCTTCAGCACCACGCCGATGGCCGCTGCCGGGGGTGCCTCGTCGGGCTTGTTGTCGGCCACGTTCGTCCTCCCTGACGGGATCAGGCTTACCACGTCACGGGGGGCGAGGCAACGCGAGCGGGCCGGCGCGGGGCGGACGGGCCGGCGCGGCGACCGGCCGCTCAGCCCGCCCCGCGGAGCGCCCGCACGCGGCGCTCCACCTCGGCGACGGCCTCGTCTGCGGTGGCGAAGTCCGCCGGCCGCACGGGCTCCCCGATCGTGAGCCGCAGCGGAACCCCCGTGCGGATCACTCGCGCCTGGCGCGGGAACGCCGCGTAGGTCCCGGCGACGCAGGCCGGCACCAGCTCGCGCCCGGCCTCGGCCAGGAGGCGGAGCCCGCCCGGCTTGAACGGCTGGATCTCGCCGTCGGGGCTGCGCGTCCCCTCGGGGAAGATGAGGATGGGCCACGGCTGGCCGTCGTACGCGGCCGCGGCGATGGCCTCCTTCGCCGTCTGCCCCGTGCGCCGGTCGATGAGCACGCCGCGCAGCTTGAGGTAGTCGCCGATGACCGGCACCCGCGTGAGCTCCTTCTTCGCGACGAAGCGCAGCGGCGAGGGGTAGTAGGCGAGGAGGACGGCCCAGTCGAGGTAGCTCGCGTGCGAGCAGGCGACGCAGTAGCGGTGCAGCCCGGCTACCTTGTCGGCGCCCCGTACCTCGACGGAGAGGTCGAGGTGCCGCAGCAGCCGCTGTGCGAGGAGCTGGCTCACGCGGTGCTCGATGAACCCGTCCTCGGCGTCGATCGTGTTGCCGACGAGCTTGACCATGTGGTAGCCGGCGCAGATGCCGGCCAGCGGCACCAGCTGCCGCACCATGGAGAGGTTCTCCCTCAGGCTCACGCGCACTCCTCTTGCGCTACGGCGCCACCGTCACCTCGGCCGCGAGCGGCAGGTCGCGCGACGAGGACCCTACCTCCACGAGGTAGGTGCCGGGCGCGACGCGGAAGCCGCCCGCCGCCGCGTCGTAGAAGGCCAGGTCGTCCACCGGGACCTCGAGGGTGACCGGTTTCGTCTCGCCCGGCTGGAGCTCCACCTGCGCGAAGCCCCGCAGCTCGCGCACGGAGCGGGGCGTGACCGTCGAAGCCACGGCTCCGACGTACAGCTGCACGGTCTCGCGCCCCGCGCGGCTCCCGGTGTTCGTCACGTCCACCGTGGCCCGGAGCACGTCGCCGGCGCGCAGCGTCGCGCCCTCGAGACGCAGGTTCGCGCGGGCGTAGCCGGTGTAGGCCAGGCCGAACCCGAACGGGAAGAGCGGCGCGATGCCTTCGTGGTCGAGGTGGCGGTACCCGTGGAAGTAGCCGTACGTCACGCTCGGCGCGGCGTTGTCGAACGGCGGCAGGTCGGCATCGGCCCGCGGGAACGAGAGCGGCAGCCGCCCGGACGGGTTCACCTCGCCGAAGAGGACGCGGGCCAGGGCCGCGCCGCCGCGCACCCCCGGGTACCAGGCGAGGAGCACGGCCTCGACCTGCCCCAGGAAGTCGTCCATGGTGAGGGCGCCGCCGCCCTCGACCACGACCACCACCCGATCGGAAAGCGCCGCGACGTCGAGGATCCACTGCGCCTGCCCCTCGGGCAGGGCCAGCGAGTTCCGGTCGCCGGCGCCTATCTGGCCCTCACCCTCGTCGCGCGAGGTCAGGCCCACCACCACGACCACCGCGTCCGCCGCCGCGATGGCGGCCTGGTCCTCGGTCGATGCAGGCGGGGCCGGCAGGTGCGTCACGACGACCGGCCCCGCCGCCGCGGCGATCCCGGCGAGCGCCGTGACCACGCTCGTCGGCGCCACGTTGCTCGAGCCCGTGTCGCCGAGGTTCTCGACGTCGGCGAGCGGCCCCGTCACCACGATGGCGGCGAGCGCGGCCCGGTCGAGCGGCAGCAGCCCGGCGGGGTTCGCGAGGAGGACCATGCTCCGCTCGGCCACCTCCTGCGCGAGCGCGTAGGCCTCGGCGGTCTCCAGCGCCGCGGGATCGGGGACCGGGGGATCGACGTCGAGGCGCCGGCAGAAGCGCGGCCGCAGCAGCCGGCGCACCATCTCGTCGACCGTCGCCTCGTCCACCTCGCCCGCCTCCACGGCCGCCCGCAGCGACGCGCCGTACACGCTCTCCACCGGCATCTCCAGGTCGAGGCCCGCGTGGGCGGCCGCGACGGTGTCGTGCATGCCCCAGAGCCAGTCGGAGACGGCGAAGCCCGCGAACTCCCATTCCCCCTTCAGGATCTCGCGGACGAGGTGAGGGCTCTGCGAGCAGAAGGCGCCGTTGACCGAGTTGTAGGCGGTCATCACGGAGCCCACCTGCCCCTCCCGGACCACGCGCCGGAAGTGCGGGAGGTAGACCTCGCGCAGGGTGCGCTCGTCGACGGTCACGTCGACCGTCACGCGCGTGTCCTCGATGCTGTTGGCGGCGTAGTGCTTGGCCGTGGCGAGCACGTGGCGCTGGGCCCCCGCGACGAAGGCCGTCGCCATCGCGCCGAGGTGGAACGGATCCTCGCCGTAGGTCTCCTGCGAGCGGCCCCAGCGGGGGTGGCGCAGCACGTTCATGGTGGGGGCCAGGATCACGCTGCCCCCGACGGCCCGCGTCTCCAGGCCGATGCGCTCGCCGATCCGCTGCTCCAGCTCGGGGTCGAACGTGGCGCCCCGGGCCATGCCCACCGGGAAGGCGGTGGCGTTGCCGGCGATGGCGCTCACGCCGCGGGGGCCGTCGATCAGGTGCAGCGGCGGGATGCCGCGCGCCGCGAGCCCGGGCGCGAGCCACAGGCCGCCGTCGAGGAAGCCGCCGCGGGTGAGCCCCGTCTTCTCCTCGAGCGTGAGCTGCTTCAGGAGGCCGTCGATGCGCCGCTCGACCGCGACGGCGTCGTCGCCGCAGTAGGCCTGCACGGCGGGCGTCGGCGTCGGCGGCGTGCCCTCACCCTGGCACGCGCCGAGGACCGCGCACGCGGCTGCGACCGCCAATGCCGCCGCGACCGCCCTCGCCGCTACCGCCCCGACCCCCTTCGTCCTGATTCCGCTACGAATGACGGACACTCCTCGCCCGGCCACCAGCCTACCCCACGCGCCGCGTGGAGATCCAGTGGAGAACCGGGTGACGGGTCGGCGGGGCGGAGGCAGGTCGAGGGCTACTCGGGCTCTTCGGCGCTCTCCGCGCGCTCGCGGGCCGGGCGGAAGAACTTGGCGACCCACTCGCGGTCATGCCCCTTCGCCGCGGCGCGCTTCTGCAGCTCGCCCTCGAGGTCCATGCGGAACGCATCCACATCCGCGAGGTAGTCGTCCACGACCTTGGCGCGCAGGTCGGCGGCCGCGCCCCGGGCCTT
>JACRCY010000020.1 GCA_016218785.1 Deltaproteobacteria bacterium | reverse complement strand
GGACAGCTGCGCGCAAGCGTGGTGCATGCTGCGGTCACGCGACTGGGGGGGGCCTACGCCCCCGCCCCGCACGACCGAAAAAAGCTAGACCAGGAGGCGGATCATGCTTGACGGGCCGACCACTCCATAGTCGATCGTGGCCGGAAACCCGCCGGTCTTGTTCGGGCATCAACTGCGATCCTTGTACAGTTGCGGGGCGGACAACCTGGCACCCGCGTCCAAGCCGGTCCGACTCCGCGGAACCACCTCCCGGGCCGCACCCCCATTTGACGGCACGACAAGGGTCGCGCCATGATTCCGGCGCGATGCTCGCGCCGCCGCGGCAGGACGTCATCGAGCGGACCTTCATCGAGCGCAAGGCCGAGCTCGACGCCGCCCACCGTCGCCGGCCCGGTGGCCTGCGGCCGTTCCTGCTCTCCTGGCTGCAGGGGGTGCTGCGGCCGCCGCGGCCGACCCGCGCGGCGGTGCTCCCCAGGGTCGCGCGCGGCGAGCTCCAGGCGACCTGGATCGGTCACTCCACGGTGCTGCTGCGCTACGCGGGCACGAGCCTGCTCACCGATCCGGTGCTCAAGCGCTACGTGGCGGGCATCGGGCGCGCCCGGGCCGCCGCGGACCTGGACCTCGGACACCTCGATCTGTGTCTCATCTCGCACGCCCACCACGACCACCTGCACCTGCCCTCGCTCCGGCAGCTGCCGCGCAACACCACGGTGGTGGTGCCGCCGCGCTGCGCCGACCTCTGCGCCGACCTCGGGTTCGGCCGCGTCGTCGAGCTGGCCGCGGGGGAGACGCTCGCGCACCGGGGCGTCGAGGTCACCGCGGTCCCGGCACGCCACGCCGGGGCGCGCTCCGCCCTCGACTGGCGCCGCCGGGGCTGCTGCGGCTTCGTGGTGCGCGGCGACGGCCCCACCGCCTACTTCGCCGGCGACACCGGCTACTTCTCGGGGTTCGTCGACATCGGCCGCCGCTTCGCGCCCGACCTCGCGATCCTGCCGGTAGGCGCCTACCGCCCGCTGGTCTTCCGGCTCTTCCACATGAGCCCCCTCGACGCGGTCTACGCGTTCGAGGATCTCGGCGCGCGCGCGCTCCTGCCGGTGCACCACGCCACCTTCCCCTTGTCGTACGAGCCGCTCGACGAGCCCGCGGCCTGGCTGCGCGACCTGCAGCGGGGCCGCGACCTCGGTGACCGGCTCTGGCTGGTGGAGCCCGGCGAGACCCGCGTCCTCCGGGAGCCCTTGCATTCCCCGTCGGCTCTCGCTAGATAATCGCTGCCGTTAGAGGGGCTGCTCGCATGATTCCAGAACGTCACCAGAGGTGGGCGTTCCCGCTCGTGGCGGTGGTCCTCGGCGCCTGTCTGTTCCTGCCGGGCATCGGCCGCTTCGGGCTGTGGGACCCCCACGAGATCCGCATCGCCGACCAGGCGCGCGACGTGCACAACTGGTCGACGACGCACGGGTTCGACGTCAGCGCGGGCGGCAAGTACCCGCAGCGCCCGCCGCTCGCCATGTGGCTCATGGCGAGGAGCGTCGGCTCCCTCGGCATCTCCGAGACCAGCGCCCGCCTCCCGTTCGCCTTCATGGCGATCCTGGGGCTGCTCGTCGTCTACTACCTCGGCGCGACGTTGTTCACGCGCCGCGCCGGGCTGCTCGCCGCCCTGGCCCTCGCTGCGGCGCCCGGCTACATCCTGCAGGCGCGCCAGGTGCTCTCCGACACGCTGCTGGTGGTGCCGAGCGCCACCGCCTTCCTCGGCGCCGGCCTGCTGCTCTGGCCGCGCGGCGGCAAGCACACCGCCACGACGATCGGCGTGGGCGCGGCGCTCGCGGTCGTCGGCTCCGGCCTCGCCGACCTCGCGGGTGGCGCGCTCCTCGGCGTGGTCGTCCCTGCCGGCGCCGCGGCGCTGGCCGCGGTGCTGGCGCTCGGCTACCGCACCGGCCCGGCCGACGCCCCCGCGAGCGGCGCCGGAGGCCCCGGCCCCGGGGGCCCGGTCCTGTGCGGCGTCGGGCCGCACTTCCCCTCCGGCGCGCCCGCCCGCACCGGCTACCTGATCCCCCTGTGCGTGCTCGGTGGCGTCGCCGTCGTCGTGGCCGGCTTCACCGCCCTCCACGTCGTGGCGGCCACGCGCTACTCCGCGCTGGTCGGCGCCATGCCGGGCAAGGCCCAGGGCGTCGTGACCTGGGACTACTTCCTCAAGCAGGTGGGCTTCAGCTTCTTCCCCATGAGCGCCCTCGCGCCGTTCGCCTTCGGCCGCCTGCTGTTCGCCCAAGCCCCCGAGGGCGGGCGCCCGGCCTTCGCCAAGCTGCTCGTCACTACCTGGGCCGCGCTGGCCTTCTTCGTCGGCACGCTCTGGGTGTGGAAGTACGGCGACCTCCGCTTCCCGGCGCTCCCGGCGCTCGCGGTCGGCGTGGGCGTGCTCCTGGACGAGATGCTGGCCGAGCCCGGTGAAGGGGACGCGCTCCTCGGCTTCGGCGTGGCCCTGGTGGCCGCGATCCTGGCGCGCGACCTGTTCCTCTACCCGGAGTACCTGGCCACCAACCACCTCCTCGAGACGGCCAAGTGGCCCACCGGCGTCAACCTGGCGCCCGGCTTCGTGGCCAGCGGCCTCGTCTTCGGGGCCGCGGGCCTCTGCGCCTTCGCCCTGCGCGGCCCCTGGGCCACCGTCGGCCGGCTGGCGTCGTACGCCCTGCTCGCCATCGCTCTGGGCACGGCCGCGACCATCGCCTTCGTCGTCACGCCGTCGCTGTCGAAGCACTACTCGCAGAAGGTGCTCTTCGACCGCTTCCAGGCGCTCCGGCGCGGCGGCGAGCCGCTGGCGCAGTACCGCGTGGCCGGCAAGGGGGTCGCCTACTACACGCGCGGCGAGGTCAAGGAGATCCCCTCCATGACGGCGCTGATCGACTACCTGCGCGACCAGCGGCGGGTCTTCGTGATCGTGTCGGCCGAGGAGCTGGGTCAGCTCGATCAGCAGTCGCGCGCCGCGGGCGTGGCCTACAACGTCATCGACGACACCAGCTCGCGCTTCCTCCTGGTGTCGAACCGGCTGGGCGCGGGCGAGCAGGACCGCAACGCGCTGCGGGCCCTCGTGCGGCAGGAGCCGCCCACCCCGCAGCACCGGGTGGTCGCCGACTTCGACGGCAAGATCGGCCTCCTCGGCTACGACCTGCCGGCCGAGGTCAGCCGCGGCCACAAGTTCACCATCAAGCTGCACTTCCAGGTGAAGGCGAAGCCGCCCTCCGGCTACAAGATCTTCCTCCACTTCGACGGCCCCGGCACCCGCTTCAACGGCGATCACGTGCCGCTGGACGGCAAGTTCCCCACCACGCTGTGGTCCCCCGGCGACTACATCACCGACCCGTACGAGATGATGGCCGAGCGCGCCACCACGCCGAAAGGGCAGTACACGATCTGGATGGGCTTCTGGCCCGGCGGGGACGGCAAGCGCATCCCGGTCGTCTCCGGCCCGAACGACGGCAACAACCGGGTCAAGCTCGGCACGGTCAAGGTCGACTGACCTCCCGCTCCCGGCTGACCCCCAGATCGCGCTTTTCCTCTTGTCCCCGTTGCTCGGACTCTGCTATGCAGGCCGGGAAGTCAGGGGACGTGAACCCATGAGCGAGCGGTCGCGGAAGGTGCACGCTGGGGCGAGCCGACCAAGGAGGGCGAGGGTGGGACAGGTGGCGAGGGTGACGGGGATCGAGCGACGCACGGCACAGCGCGTGCCGGTGGCGCTCGAGGTCGACTACGGCTGCGACGATACTTTCCTGTTCGCGTACATCACCGACATCTCGATTCTCGGGATCTTCGTGCACACCACGCGCCCGGAGTCGCCGGGGACGCGACTGACCCTGCGGTTCACTCCGCCGGGGACCGAGCCGCTCCTGGTCAAGGGTGAGGTCATCTGGATCAACCCCTATCGCCCGGACGACACCGACCAGCGCAACCCGGGCATGGGGATCCGTTTCGTGAGCCTGAGCGCCCGCCAACGCGACGCCATCGGCCACCTGGTGCGCACCTTCGCGTACCTGGACGACGAGCAGCCGCCCTGCGGCCGCGCCTGACCGGCGTGACGTCGGCCCCGAAGTGCCCGACCTGCGGCGGTCCGGTGCCGCCCACGAGCGCGGCGTTCCCCTTCTGCTCGTCGCGTTGCCGCCTCGTCGACCTGGGGCGGTGGCTGGGGGAGGAGTACCGCATCCCGGCGGTCGAGGACGACGTGGACCCGCCGGACCCGTCGGCCAGGCCGACCCCGCCAGCCGCCACGCCGCCGGTGCGCAACTGACGCAGGCTCCGGCGTCGGCCGACCGCAGCCGCGCCCCGTGCGCACCACGGTTGACCCTGCGGCGGCCGCGGTATATCATCAAAGTATGAGCATGTTATCATATGTAGTATACGTCGTGCCCACGCGGAGCCGATCGTGAGCGCGG
>JACRCY010000203.1 GCA_016218785.1 Deltaproteobacteria bacterium | reverse complement strand
GGCTTCCAGCCTGCCGGCGTCCGCGGCCGCCTCGGCCCCGCCGCCTTTGGCCTTGCGCGACCGCGGCATCTTCTCCGACCTCGACGCGACCGTGCGCCTGGGCGTGCCCCGCTGGCTCGACCGGCGCGCGACCTGGATCCTCGTCGACAAGCAGGCCCGCGTCCTGACCCTCTACGTCGGCGGCGACGCCGTGAAGAGCTACCCCATCGCCCTCGGGTTCGAGCCGGTGCGCGACAAGGAGCGCGAGGGGGACGGCCGCACCCCGGAGGGGGACTTCTTCATCACCGAGGCGCTGGACCGGGACCTGGCGGCGAAGTACGGCGCGCGGTCGTTGCGGCTCTCCTACCCCAACGCCGAGGACGCGGCCCGCGGCCTGCGCCAGAAGCTGATCACCGCGGCGCAGGCCGAGGCCATCGTCGCGGCCGTGCAGGCCGGGAGGCAGCCGCCGCAGACCACGCCCCTGGGTGGCTCGATCCGCATCCACGGCGGGGGCGTCGGTCGCCACTGGACGGCCGGCTGCGTCGCCCTGCGCGATCCCGACGTGAGTGAGCTCTACCGCTTCGTGGGCGTCGGCACCCGGGTGCGCGTGCTCGCCGCGCGCCACGCGCGTCTGCCCGACGACCGCGACGGCGACGGCATCCCCGACCTCGCCGACGTGGCCATCGGCGCCAAGAAGACCGCGCTCAACGCCGACGCGTACACGGAGGGGTACTTCCGCATGGCTTTCCCCGGCGGCGACCTGCCGCGCCACAAGGGCGTCTGCACCGACGTGATCGTGCGCGCCCTGCGCAACGCCGGCTTCGACCTGCAGGCGCTGCAGCAGCAGGACGTCCGGGCGCGGCGCCGCGCCTACCCGTGGATCACGCGGCCCGACGGGAACATCGACCACCGGCGCGTCAGGAACCTGGCCGTCTACTTCGCGCGCCACTTCCGGGCCCGCTCGACCGGGCTCGACGCGGCCACGCTGCTGGACTGGCTGCCGGGCGACATCGTGCTGCTCGACACCTTCCCGAGCAAGCCGGGGCCCGACCACATCGGCATCGTCTCCGACACGCTCGGCGCGAGCGGCCTCCCCCTCGTCGTGAACAGCTGGACCGTGGGGGCGCGGACCGGCGAGATGGACCTGCTCGCGTTCGTGCCGGTGACGCACCGCTTCCGGGTCCCGGCGACGGCCGCGGTGCCGGAGCAACCGAGCGTGGGCGGCCTGCGCCGCTGAGAGGGTGGGGCGCCGGTGATCCTGGGGGCCCACGAGAGCGTGGCCGGCGGGCTGCACCTCGCGGCCGAGCGCGGCCGAGCTTCGCCGCGGGGCTGCGACGGCTGCGGGGCCTCCTCGGGGCGGCGGCCCGGCGCGGCGGTCGAGCACCCGGCACGCCGCGCTCTCCGCGCACCCCGCCGCGGGCTTGACGGGGACCGCCCGGCGGCGCATTGCTAGGGTCCATGCTCCCCCCGACGCTCGTCTGCGCCGTCTGCGGCGGCCCCGTCGCCGGTGCCCCCGTGGTCCTCTGTCCGGGGTGTCGCGTGGCGGTCCACAGCGTGTGCGCGGTCCAGCGGGGCGCCTGTCCGGGCTGCGGCGCGCGGCTGCCGGGGCTCGTTCCGGGGGCACCGCTGCCGGAGGCGCTCGCGCCGCCGGTGCCGCCGCCCGCCGCCCTGATCTGTCCGCGCTGTGCGGCCCCGGCGCAGCCGGCGGCGGAGGTCCAGCGGTGCAGCTCGTGCGGCGGCGCGTTCACCCTCCGCGCGGGCGCGCTCCTCGATCCCACGGTGCGTCCCCCACCCGTCGATCCCCGGGCGCCGCGCCTCAAGTCACGGTCGGCCAGCGCGTTCACCTACCGGATCGCGGCCGTCGAGGCGCACGGCGTGGTCGAGGGGATGGCCGACCCCGTCACGGGCGCCATCCCCCTCGAGCAGACGGGCGTCGCCTGGGGCGACGTGTTCACCGTCGCCGTGTGGCGGAGGCTCGACATCGCGCAGCTGGTGCTCGCCCTGCTCTTCCCCGTGCCGGTGACGCTCCTCTCTCTGTGGGGCGTAGTCACCGCGACGCCGTGGTGGCTGCTGTCCGCGCTCCCGTTCGGGCTCCTGGCGGGGATCATGCTCTACCGGGCCTTCGGGGTGCAGGTCAACCGCGCGCGTGTGGCGGGGCGTCACCGCACGGTCACGGTGCGCTTCGACCGCCCGCTCTGGCGCCGGCGCCGCTTCCACGACGAACTGCTGCGCCGCGCCGGCATCGCGGCCGGGCCGATCCCCTAAGGCGCGGCCCCCGCTGCGGTCAGCGCCAGCGGGCCTCCAGCTCCATGCTCGTGTCGCCGTCGGCGCCGCCGGCGATCAGGTTGATGGCCACGTCGCGGGCGCCGGCCGCCTCCAGGCCCGCCTGACACGAGCCCTGAACGTCGAGCCAGAGGTTGCGGTCGAACCCCGTGCAGCCGGTGAACTGCGCGCGCGCCTGGCCCCGCGCCGCCTCGCTCACTGCCATGGTGCCGGTGTCGTAGTAGGTGCTGAAGAGGAGCGGCGCCTTGGAGAGCACGAACTCGGGCGACACCACCAGGAGGAAGATGCGGTAGATGCCGGCGAGGTCGTCCTTCACCGACTCGAAGCCTATGGTGCGCGCCAGATCGGGGCCCGCGCCGGCCGCCTTCTGGGCCGCGCGGTGCAGGTCGGCGTACCAGGACAGGGGATACCAGTTGCCGCTGAAGACGAGCCCGGCGCGGAAGTTGCGGGAGAGCTCCGGCGGGGCGAGGTCGAGGGTGGCCTCCGCGATGCGATCACCGCGCAGCCTGCGGAGGATCTTGATGAAGGTGTGGAAGTTGACGCCCTTGGCCCGCGGCTCCACCATGCCCGGAAGTCTACGCCAAGTCACCGCGACAGCCTAGGCCCAGCGGAGGCGCGAGGCCGCGGCGCTGGGGCCGCGGCCTCCGCCCCGGTTGTGCGCGCGCCGTGCCGGCGCGGCGGGCCAGCCGCGCCCGCCGCGCAACCTCAGGCCTTGATCGCCAGCCGCAGGGTGGGGCCGGTCGTGATCTTGATCGGCTCTCCGGTCGACTCGAAGATCTCCCCGTCGATGGTGTAGACCTTCTCCGCGCTGCGGAGCTCGTACTCCTTCACCGGGTGGTTGATGTAGCGCGGGTCGAGCGGGAGCGGGAGCGACCCCTGGCCGAAGTACGACAGCCCGATGTGCGTCACCTGCGAGACCGGTTGCAACAGTGACTTCGGGTCGATGGGAAGCATGGCGCGCGCCAGGAACGGGAGCAGCACGGCGATCTCGCGCGCCGAGACGGCGTAGGCCAGGCTGTAGAAGGTGTCGCCGCCGCGCTCGCCGACGAACGGCTGCATGCCGATCTGCAGCGAGCCCGTGATGCTGCAGGCGGTGAGCACGAAGTCGTTGTAGGGGAGGGGCACGCCGTCGAGCAGGATCTCGCCGCGCATCTGGTCGAGGCTCGACTCGATCAGGTGCGCGTTCTTGTTGAAGGCGTTGACGATGGTGCGCGCGAAGAACACGACGGCCGCGATCCTGCTCTTGCGGCCGTGCTCGTACTCGTTGAGGACGCGGATGGGGCTGCCGGCGGCGAAGAGGAAGCCGTACTCCACCCGCGCGCCCTGCTGGATCTTCAGCATCGGCACCTCGCGCGTCGCCAGCTTGTCGGTCATCGCGTCGTGGACGATCTGGATGAAGTTCTCCTCGGGAGCGTCGCGCCAGCCGCACCACCGCGAGGTCAGGTTCATGGTGCCGCCGCCCACCATCCCCACGGCCGGCCCCGACCAGGTGCCGTCGCCGCTGCGGAAGATGTCGGTCAGGATCTGCTGGATGGTGCCGTCGCCCCCGTAGACGACCACGAGCCTCACGCGGCGCCCGAGGCTGGCCAGCGCCGGGCCGATGTCGTCGATGCTGTCGGTCACGATGCGGCGCACGTGCTGCGCCTCGGCTGAGTCGAGGATGCCCGCGAGCTGCTTCCAGCGGCCCCCCGCCCGGGGATTGCAGACGAGGACGATGTCCTGCGCTTCCTTGGTCATGCCCTGCCCCTCGCGATCCGAGACTGCCTGAAGCGCCCGCGCAAGACAAGGGGTCGGCCGCGCCGACCCGCCGCCAGGCGACCGCGGCTCCCGTTCGGGGGTTGACCGCAGACGCGGCTCCCTGGTAACCAGGACTCGTGTCGGAGACCAGGGCCGGGGAGGTTCCCATGCGCGTCGTGGCGTCGATGCTGGCAGTGGCGGTGGCCGCAGCTCTCGGAGCGGGCTGCGGCGGCTCCCGCTCCGGGCTCCTCGAGGTCTGCGCGAGAGTGTCCGCCTGCTCCCTGGGCAGCGGGTCGTTCACCGAGGGCTGCAACGGGTACGCGCTGATCGACCGCGTCGGGCGCACCAGCGAGGGCACCGAGGACCGGCTCATCGTGGCCATCGTCGATTGCGTGGAGCACGCGCCCGACTGCGCCGGGGTGGAGGCGTGCACCACGGCGAGCGCGACGGAGACGGCGGCCTGCGGGAGCGGCGACGTGCACATCTGCGTCGGGGACGTGCTCGTCGAGTGCGACGGGACGACCACTCCCGCCCCGGATGCGTTCGACTGCGCGTCGGCCGGGCTCGTCTGCGGGCAGACGGCGGCGGGGGCCAGGTGTGGCACCGCCAGCTGCGACCCGGCCACCACCCCGGCGCGGTGCGACGGCGACCTCGCGATCACCTGCGACGAGGACGGCCACGTGCTGCGCGCCCGCGACTGCCGCTTCGCGGTGACCATGAGCTGCTCGGGCGGCGGCGGGGGCGGCGTGACGTGCCAGTCCCGCGTGGGCGAGACCTGCGCCGTCGTGGACGGGGAGCCGAGGTGCGTCGGCGGCGGCGATCCCTGCGACGAGGCCACCTTCCAGAACAGCTGCGACGGGAGCGTGATGATCACCTGCGCGGGTGGCGCGATCGGCAGGCGCGACTGCGCCGACCTCGACCCCGCCCTGACCTGTCGGCTCGACAGCCGTGGCGCGGCCGAGTGCGCCGCCGTGGCGCAGGAGTGCGACGAGCACACCGCCGAGACCTGCACGGGCGGCGTGATCACCTTCTGCCTCCTCGGCGAGGTCACCACCGTCGATTGCGCTGCGTACGGCCTGTCGGGCTGCACCACGCTGACCGAGAACGAGCAGACGGTCGCGCGCTGCACGCCGTAGTGGGCCGTCGCGCGCAGCGGGCCGTGAGCACGGCTGCGCGCGGGCCCCGCGGCTACGGCGCCTTGAGCGTCACCAGGGTGGCGCCCCAGGCGCCGCCGCGCTCGTCGGCGAGCGCGAACGTCTCGACCTCGGGGAGGCGGCCGAGGATGGCGTGGACCGAGCGTCGCAGCGCGCCCGTGCCCTTGCCGTGGATGATGCGGATCTGCAAGATGCCCCGCGCCCGGCACTCGGCGAGGTAGTCCGGGACGAGGTCGCCGAGCTCCCGCGGCGAGAAGGTGTGCAGGTCGAGCGTGCCGTCGATGGGGATGGCGACGGCCTCCGGCACGGGGGCCTCCTCCGCGTCGTCATCGTGGGCGTCTGCGTCGCGGTCGTCGTCGCGCATTTGTGGTGCCGATCTTACCCTGGGCGACGGCGGCCCGCGACCCTGCGCCTCGTTCATCCCGCGCGTTGACACGATTGGCCCCGCTTCCGACACTGGGTGACGAGGGCACAGGGGGGTCGACAGATGCAGACACGGTGGCTCGGTGTCGCGCGCGGAGGTGCTGCGCCTCATGCGGGACTTCCTCGCTGGCGGGAAGTGACTGCGGCGCGAAGCGGCGGCAGGCGCCGGGACTATGGCACGCCGTCGTTTGCGCGGCCGCAAGCTTTGCTGCTACCCTCGGGGCCTCCATGATCCTGGGCCGCAAGGCGGTGCTCGCCGAGATCCTGTCGGCGGTCGGGCCGGCCCCGCAGCAGGTGGCCTTCTGCGGGCCGCCGGCCCTGGGGCAGGTGCTGGCGCAGGCTGGCCACGTGGTCCTCGCCTGCGGTCAACGCGTCGCGCGGCTGCAGGCGGCGCGGCGGCGCGCGCTCAAGGCGAGCGCGGCGGCCTTCCAGGTGCTGCGGGCCGACCAGCAGCGGCTCCCCCTCCGCGACGGCGCCCTCGACGCGGTCATCTACGCTGGCGCGCTGCCCGCGGCCCCCAAGCCGATCATCGCCGAGTGGGAGCGGGCGCTCCGCGACGGCGGCCGCGTGGTGGTGGCGGGCTCGATGCACGCCGGCTGGGGCGCCCGGCTGCGCGCGCGCCTCGGGGGCGCCCGGCTCCGCCCCTTGCGCGCCCAGGACTACACGCGCCTGCTCCTGTGCGGCGGCTTCGCCGACATCAGCCAGGTGTGGCCCCGCGGCGCGCTGGTCATCACCGCGGCGCGCGCGCGCAAGGTCTAGCCCGAGTTTACCAAGTTAGCGAGACCGCAAGCCAGAAACCGCAACAATGGCACGCTGTTGGCACGTGATCTTGCGTATGACCTATCAACCACCTCGCGGCCAAAAACTTGCGACGAGATCGCCCCAGGGGCAGCAT
>JACRCY010000202.1 GCA_016218785.1 Deltaproteobacteria bacterium | reverse complement strand
CGAGTTCGTGGCGCAGCGCCTGCTCGAGCTGCACCAGGCCGAGGGGGTGCCGCTGCGCGAGATCGCGGTGCTCTACCGCAACCACGCCCACGCGCTCGAGCTGCAGGTGGAGCTGACGCGCCGCAAGATCCCCTACGTCGTCCGGTCGGGGCTGCGCTTCTTCGAGCAGGCGCACATCAAGGACGTGGTCGCGTACCTGCGGGTGTCCGTGAACCCGCAGGACGAGCTGGCCTGGATGCGCGTGCTCCGGCTCTACCACGGAGTCGGCGAGAAGACCGCCGCGCGCATCGCCCTGCACGCGCGCCGGGCCGGCGTCCACGCCGCCGACGCCGTCAAGTCGCTGCTCGAGACCGGCCAGCTCCCCGGGCCGGCGCGGGAGTCGACGCGCAGCCTCGGAGGGCTGCTGGCGCGCATGCGGGAGCCGCCGAGCGACCCGGCGGCGCAGATCGCGCGCGTGGTCGAGGGGCACTACGGCGACTACGCCGCCACGGCCTTCCCCAACGCCGAGTCGCGGGTGGAGGATCTCACCCAGCTCGCCGAGTACGCGGCCCGCTTCCCCGACGCTCCCGCGTTCCTGGCGGAGCTTAGCTTGGTGGCCGGCGTGGCCGCCGAGGCGGTGGTCCCGGGCGAGCCGCCCGAGGAGCACCTCACCCTCTCGACGATCCACCAGGCGAAGGGCCTCGAGTGGAGCTGCGTCTTCCTGCTGTGGCTCGCCGACGGGCGCTTCCCCTCGGCGCAGGCGCTGCGGGCGCCCGAGGAGGAAGAGGAGGAGCGGCGCCTCTTCTACGTCGCCGTGACCCGCAGCCGCCGCTACCTCTACCTGTGCCACCCGCGCTGGGCCGACGACAGCCGTGGCCTGCGCACCATCCTGCGGCCGTCCCGGTTCCTGACCGAGGTCGACTCCGCCGCGCCCCCCTACGAGCGGTGGGAGATCGCGACGGCCGAGCCGGCTTGACTTCCCCGACGCGCAGAGGCAACGTCCCAGCCATGGCACTGCTGCTGCACGAGAAGGTCGCCGTCGTGACCGGCGCCTCGTCCGGCATCGGCGCCGCCACGGCGAAGCTGCTCGGGCGCGAGGGGGCGCGGGTGGTGCTCGCCGCGCGCCGCGAGGCCGAGCTCGAAGCGGTCGCGGACAGCCTCCGCGAGGCCGGCACCCCGGCGCTGACGGTGAAGTGCGACCTCAGCAACGAGGTCGAGGTCGTCTCCCTGGTGGGCCGGGCCCTCGACTCGTTCGGCGGCCTCGACATCCTCGTCAACGCCGCCGGGATCGCCGCGTTCGGCGAGGTGGCCCACGGCCGCACGGCCGAGTGGCGCGCCATGCTCGAGGTCAACGCCCTCGGCCTGTCGCTCCTCTCCCGCGAGGTGGCGGCGGTCATGATGGAGGCCCACAAGGGCGACATCGTCAACCTCGCGTGCCGGCCGGGGCAGGAGCCCTACTGCTCGGCCTTCTACGACGCCACCAAGGCCTTCGTGCTGGCGTTCTCCGACAAGCTCCGCCGCGAGGTGCGCACCCACGGCATCCGCGTCATGACCATCATCCCGGGGGCGGTGCAGACCGGCCTCGGGGCCGGCGCGCCCGGCCTCGAGGAGCACCGCGTCGGCATCGACGCGCTGCACCCGGAGGATGTGGCCGAGGCGATCATGCACGCCCTGATCCGGCCGCGCCGCATCACCTACGAAGCCATCGAGCTGGTCCCCACCCTCGAGGAGGAGGGGTAGCGGACTGACCGGCACCCACACGCCGGGGCTCGCGCCCAAGCGAGCTGCGGCCACTGATCAACTCGACAGGAGGTTGCTCGTGGACAAGCGCATCATCAACTTCAACCCGGGTCCCGCCGCGCTCCCCGAGCCGGTGCTCCAGCGCGCCCGCGACGAGATGCTCGACTGGGCCGGCACCGGCATGTCGGTCCTCGAGTGCAGCCACCGCTCCAAGGAGTTCGAGGCCCTCCTCCACGGCGCCAAGGCGCGCCTGACGGAGCTGCTCGGGATCCCCGACGGCTACCAGGTCCTCTTCGTCGGCGGTGGCGCCACCCTCCAGTTCGCCATGGTGCCGCTCAACCTGTGCCCGCCCGACGGCACGGCGTCGTACGTCGTCACCGGCTCCTGGGCCAAGAAGGCCTACCAGGAGGCGGGCAAGGTGGGGCGCAAGGCGGTGATCGCGGCCACGACCGAGACGAAGGAGAAGACCTTCCACCGCATCCCCAAGCCGGCGGAGATCAAGGTCGAGGGCGACCCGGCCTACGTCCACCTCTGCTCCAACAACACCATCTTCGGCACGCAGTGGCAGCAGTACCCCGACCTGGGCAAGCACGTCATGATCGGCGACTTCTCGTCGGACTTCATGTCGCGGCGGATGGACGTGTCGAAGTTCGGCCTGATCTACGCGGGCGCGCAGAAGAACGTGGGCCCGGCCGGCGTCACGGTCGTCGTCGGCCGCAAGGAGCTGCTCGCCCTGGAGCAGCCCAACCTGCCGACCTACCTCAGGTACAAGATCCACGCCGAGAACGACTCGCTCTACAACACGCCCCCGGTGTTCGGGATCTACATGGTGGCGCTCGTGCTCGACTGGATCAAGGAGCAGGGCGGTCTCGTGGCCCTCGAGAGGCGCAACGACGAGAAGGGGCAGATCCTGTACGGCGCCATCGACGGCTCGGGTGGCTTCTACCGCGGGGCGGCCGACCAGGACAGCCGCTCGCTCATGAACGTCACCTACCGGCTGCCCACGGAGGAACTGGAGGCCGCGTTCGTGGCCGACGCCAAGAAGGCCGGCATGGTCGGCCTCAAGGGGCACCGCTCCGTCGGCGGCGTCCGCGCGTCGACCTACAACGCCGTCTCCGTCGAGCACGTGAAGACGCTGGTGGCCTTCATGAAGGAGTTCCAGCGGACCAAGGGGTAGCCCGCCCCTTCCACCCCGTCGCCGGCCTCCCGGGCCGGCGCGGCCTACCGGCCCACCAGCCGCTCCAGCTCCTTGAGGCGCGGGTGCTCGGGCGACAGCTCCTTGCCCCGCTTCGCTGCCTCGCGGGCCTCGTCCTGCCGGCCGAGCTTGAGCAGGGCGCGGGCGCGGCCGATGACGTAGTCGGCCTCTCCCGGCGACGCGGCCTCGGCGGCCTGGAAGTGCTCCAGCGCCTTGGCGGGCGCCTGGTCGAGCACCATGACGCCGAGATGGAAGTGCGCGTCGGCGAGATCGGGGCGCTGGGCGGCCAGCTCGGAGAGCGCCTGGTAGGCCGCCTCGTTGTCGCCGCGGATGCGCGGCAGGTTGGCCCGGGCCACCAGCGCGGGGCCATGGCCGCCGTCGGCCGCGATCGCGCGGTCGAGCAGGCGCGCCGCGTCGTCGAGACGCGACACGTTCACCGCGCCGTGGGCGATGGCCTGGATCAGGATCTCGGCGAGCCAGTAGTGGCCGGCCGGGTCGTTGGGCCAGGAGTCGACGTGGGACTGCGCGATGCGGGCGGCCAGGGCCGCCTTCCCCGCGGAGAGCAGCGGCGGGAGGAAGTCGAGGAGCGCCTTGTCGCCCGCGAGCTGCGTCGCCAGCGTCTCCAGCTGCGCGTACGCCTGCTTGACGCCGCTCACCTCGATCTGGGTCCAGCCCTTGCGCACGGCGGCGTCGCGGCCAAAGCGGCGGATCATCTCCGGCGGCAGGGGGTCGAGCGGCAGGTAGCCGGTGGCGACGCTCCAGGTGTAGAACTCGGTCTTGTAGCCGCCGAGCAGCCCGCCCTTGACCACGTCGCGCACCACGACGTCGCGGCCCAGCGCGGTCGAGAAGCAGTGGTAGTCGAGGTGCACGATCTTCGGCTTGCCGCTGCACTGCACGCAGGAGACGGGCGGCGGCGTGACGGCCTTCACGGCCCGGGTCACCGACTCGACCAGCTCCTCGTGCGTCCCGTAGTCGACGTACTCGACCGGGCGCACGCCGGGGTCGACTATCGACGCGCCGCACTCCTTGCAGCAGAGCTCGCAGAAGATCTGGTCCATGGCGCGCGCGCCGTAGCGGGTCGTCTGGCGCTCGCGGAACTCGAGGTTCGAGGTCTTGGCGTCTGGCATGGGTCCTCGGCCGCGGGCGTCCGGTGAGGTGGGCCCGCCTTCACGGCCGGCAGCATGCTACCGCCGAACCGTTCAACGTTCAACGTTCAACGTTCTCGGCGCCGAAGGCGCTTGAACTAAACCCCCCCGGCAGTATGCTGCCCGAGGACCGACAAGGAGATTCCCATGGCGAGCCCTCTCGACGACCTCGAGCCCCGCATCCTGTGGCAGCAGTTCGACGCGATCCGCCAGATTCCGCGCGCCTCGAAGAACGAGGAGCAGATCGCCGCCTATGTGCTCGACTTCGCCGCCAAGCACGGCCTCGAGGCCGTGCGCGACGGGGTCGGCAACGTCATCGTGCGCGTGCCCGCGACCAAGGGGCACGAGCAGGCGCCCGCGACCGTGCTCCAGGGGCACCTCGACATGGTGGCCGAGAAGAACTCCGACGTCGCCTTCGACTTCGACCAGGACCCGATCGCGGTCCGCGTCGAGGGGGACCTGCTGCTCGCCACCGGCACCACCCTCGGCGCCGACAACGGCATGGGCGTGGCCGGCGGCCTCGCCGTCGCCATCGACGAGGGCGCCGTGCACGGCCCCTTGGAGCTCCTGTTCACCGTGGACGAGGAGACGGGCCTGACGGGCGCGGCGGGGCTCGACGGCAAGCTCCTCAAGGGCCGCCGCATGCTCAACCTCGACACCGAGGAGGACGGCGCCCTGTACGTCGGCTGCGCCGGCGGCTGCACCACCAACACCACCATCCCGCTCGTGCGCGGCGACCTCCGGCCCGGCACGACGCCGCTGCGCATCAAGGTCCTCGGCCTGCGCGGCGGCCACTCGGGCTGCGACATCCACGAGAGCCGCGGCAACGCGATCAAGCTGGCGACGCGCGTCGTGCGCCACCTGTGGCACGCGGGCCTCCCGCTCGAGCTGGTGTCCCTCACCGGCGGCTCGAAGCACAACGCCATCCCGCGCGAGGCCGACGCCGTCGTCCGCGTGGCCAAGGGCGACATCGCCCGGGCGGAGGCGATGGTCAAGGACGTCGAGGCCTCCTTCAAGGGCGAGTTCGGCGGTATCGATCCGGAGCTGAAGGTCGTGGTCGAAGCGGCCGGGCCCGCGGCCGAGAAGGCGCGCCCCATGTCCCTCGACACCGCCAGCCGCGTCCACCGCGCCCTGGCCGCCTGCCCGCACGGCGTGCTCGGCATGAGCCGCGACGTCCCGGGCCTGGTCGAGACCTCCAACAACCTCGCCGTGGTCACCACCGAGGAGGACAAGGTCGTGGTCGTGACCTCGTCGCGCTCGTCCGTGGCCGAGGCGCTCCACTCCACCCTCGACCAGGTGCGCGCCGTCTTCCGCCTCGCCGGCGGCGAGCCGAAGAACGCCGACGCCTACCCCGGCTGGAAGCCCGACATGGCGTCACCGGTCCTCGCCACCACCAAGAAGGTCTTCACCCAGCTCTTCGGCAAGGAGCCGGCCATCAAGGCCATCCACGCCGGCCTCGAGTGCGGCATCCTCGGCGAGAAGATCCCGGGCATCGACATGGTGAGCTTCGGCCCGCAGATCGAGAACCCCCACTCGCCCGGCGAGCTGTGCCGCATCTCGACGGTGGCGCGCTTCTACAGCCTCCTGAAGGGCGTGCTCAAGGAGCTGGCGTAGCCCGGCACCCGCCTGGTCGCGTGGGAACCCGACGGGCTCTGCCCGGCGGGTTCCAGCGCGGGAGGGCATGGGAACCCGAGGAGGGTTCCCATCTCAACGGATCTGGTACTCCAGGTCGAGCTTCTTCCCGTCGCGATCGACAGTCGCCACGACCTTCGCGGCCCCCTTCAGGGTCAGGTAGATGGCCAGCACCTGGTCGGGATCGCCGGTGGCGCGGCCGTTGATGGCGACCAGGATGTCGCCGCTGCGGAAGCCGATGCGGGCCGGCAGCGAGTCGGCGCCGAAGCCGGTCAGCTTCCACCCGTAGACCTTCTCGTCGCGCACCTCGGGCGAGATCCTCAGGAGGCGCAGCGTCGCCCGGTAGTCCTGGAGGGCGATCTGGGCGGCCTTCTTCGTGATCTCCCACTTGCGCTCCCCCAGGCTCTTGACGGCGCCGCGCAGGTCGACGCCGCCGATGGTGGTGTCGACGGGCGCCGCGACCTCGCCGGCCGGGCCGAAGCCCACGACGCCGAGCTTCGCCGCCTTCCCCCTGCCCTGCCTCAGGTACACGCGGTCCGTCTGGACGGCCAGCACCACCGCCCCCTCGACCTTGTCGCCCAGGGCCACGACCTGCTGGCGCCCCTTCGCGTCGCGGAAGGCGGCCGAGGTGCGGTTGACATCGGGCCCGACCACCGTCGCCACCAGCTTCGGGGCGAGCTTGAGCTGCGCCGCGTCGACCGGCACCACCGCCGCCTTGTAGCGCGGCTTCTTGCCGTCGGGCGCGACCTCCGGGCCGGCCTTGCCGAGCCGGATGGCGAGCCCCGCCGCGGCCAGCGTCGCGCGCAGCAACGCCTTGGCCTGCTCGAAGGTCATGCTCACCTGGGTGCTCAGCGTGACGGTCCGCGCCGCGTGCTCCGCGTCGATGCGGAAGGTCTGGCACGCCATGGACGCGGCCCACTTGAGCACGTCGCCGATCGACGTGTCGGGCTTGAGGGTGACGCGGATGAGCTTGTCGGACGCGGCCGGCTTGCAGTCGGCGCCCGACTCGATGGTCAGCACCTCGGCGCGCGCGGGGCCGGAGGCGAGCACGAGGGCCCCGACGAGGGGGATGACGAGGAGGATGGACAGTCGCGACATGAGCGCTCCCGGGTGGGCTGCGTCCATCGTAGCATGGCTCGCCGCGGCCGGCCGGGGCCCTCACGGGCGCGCCGCGTCCACCCACTCGCGCCGCGTCCGTGGTTGACCACCCGCCACCCCGGGTGTGTGATGGAGAGGTGAAGCCCCGGGACGGCACTGTGGAGCGTGGGGTTTGGCGGGGCGCGCTCTGCCTGGCCGTGGCCGTGGTGGCCGCCTGCAGCGGGACCATCCAGCGCGCCGGCGACGGCGACGGTGCAATCGGCCCGGCCGACGCCGCCGTGGACGGCCTGCCGCAGGACGACGGCCCCCTCCAGAGCGACGGCCCGCTCCAGGACGACGGCCCCCTCCAGAGCGACGGCGAGCTCCAGAGCGACGGCCCCCTCCAGAGCGACGGCCAGCTCCAGAACGACGGCCCCCTCCAGAGCGACGCGCCCGGGCAGTCCGACGCGCCGCAGTCCGACGGCCCGCCCCAGAGCGACGCCGCGGTCTGCGGCAACCTGGCGAGCCGCCTGCGCGTGACCGCGGTGAGCGTGGCGCCCGCGACCGTGGTGGTGGGCAGCGCCGCGCCCTGGTCCAACAACCGGCCGATCATGATCGCGCCGCTCGCGAGCGGCGCCTCCCGCGTGGCCTGGGCCGACTCCGCCGGCAGCGTGCACGTCACGTCGCTCGACGCGAACGACGCGCGCCAGGGCGCGGACACGTCCACCACCGGCACCGAGGTGCGCGGCTTCGTGGCCCACGACGACGGCGGCGCCGTGCTGGTGGTGCGCAATGACGAGATGCACCTGGTGCGCCTCGACAACGCCGGCGCCGTGGTCTTCGACCGCCTGATCGTCGGGGGTGGCGACCGATCCATCACCGGCGCCAAGTGGGTCGACAACTGGGGGCACGAGGGGCGCCTGGCCTGGACCGGAACCCAGTACCTGGCGTACTTCGGCCACACGCAGAACTGGGGGACCTACCCGGCCGACGACCACCAGGGGGACATCCTCCAGTACCTGGACGCGAGCGGCAACCTCGCCGGCGGTGGCTGGAGCTGGGGCTGCTCCCACAGCCTCGACGTGCGCCTGACCATGAGCGGCGCCACCCCGGGCCCCGTCTGCCTCTCCGATTGCTACCCCGGCAAGGGCCTCTACTACAACCACAACTCCCTGGTCTTCAGCGATCCCAGCGGGAACTGTGGCGGCTCGAGCAACGCGAGCCTCGGGGGCCTGGTGCCGTCGAGCGGCGGCTTCTACCTCAGCTTCGCCTCGGCCGAGGGGCGCTCGTCGTCGGACGTGGCGATCGTCTCCATCAGCACGAGCGGCACGGCGGGCACGCCGGTGTGGGTGACGAGCACGGCTGGGGCGCAGGAGCGGGCGCCGCACCTGGCCCGCTACGGCGCGAACCTGCTGGTGGCCTGGCTCGACGGCGCCGACCAGAAGGCCGCGCTCGTGGACCCGAGCGGCACGGTGCTCGCCGGGCCCGAGGTGCTCCCGGCGCAGGCCGCCGAGCGCGACGACTTCATCAACTTCGCCAACGGCGACGTGGGCTGGGCCTACGCCTGGGGCACGATGGGCGAGCTGAAGGTCGTGCGCCTTACGTACTGCCCGTAGCGGGTCGTCGCCCGCGCCAAGGGGTCGGCCCCACGCCGCGCGTTCGCCGGGTCCCGGGCCCCGCCGCCCACCCACCCGGAGCCACACACCCGGAGCGATCGCTTGACATGCGGCGCCGCTCCAGACTACCGTTCAGCCGCGCGCGGGGGCAGCGACCGTGGCTGGCGCGCCGCCGTTTTGGTTCCGACGACAACCAGACTGGAGGAGCCCTCATGAGCCAAGCCGATCTCAAGGCGCTGGCGGCGGATCTCGGCGCGATCGCCCCGCCCGATGTCCGCCCGCCCGGCATCCCCGTGGGCGTCTATGTCCACCAGGGGCAGTTGATCCTCACGGCCTCGGTGCGCGACCGCGCCGAGCTGCTCGCCGCCGGCGTCAAGCCCGTCGACCTCGACACGCTCGAGGTGCGGCTGGGCGGCCTCACCACCGCGGACGCGGAGTGGCAGGTGTACCGCTTCCAGGGCCGGCCCCCGGCGCAGGTCGCGCTGGAGCAGACGGCGTTCATGCTCCGGGACGACACGGTCAGGAGCGCGCAGTGGGGCCTGCGGGAGCAGGAGGCCGCGCAGGCGAGCATCGCCAGGATCCAGGAGGGCGACGGCCTGGTGGACTGCCTCAAGGACCTCGAGGAGCTGGCGGCGCTGCTGCGCAAGGAGGCGGCCCACTTCGACCTGCCCGGCTTCGACGCGCCGGCCCGCGCGACCGAGTGCGAGCAGACCGCGGCCACGGTGCACAAGGGCTCGGCCGAGTGGAAGCTCGACGAGACGCAGGCCCGGCTGCAGGACCGCCGCGATCGCGCGTTCACGCTCGTCGACAAGCCGATCACCACCAT
>JACRCY010000211.1 GCA_016218785.1 Deltaproteobacteria bacterium | reverse complement strand
GGCCGGCGGCGGCACGAAGGGTGCCGGCGCGGGTGCGGCCGCGGCGGGAGGCACGGCCGGAGACTGCACCGCGACCGTCGGCGGCAGCGGCTGGCCCGGGGCCGGCGGCACCGCCGTGGGCGCGTAGGCCGCCGGGGGCGCCCCGGGAGGCGGCTGCGCTCCGACCGCGACCCCTTGCGGGAAGGCCTGCATCGGCGGCTGCGCGGCCGGCGGCGCCGTGAGGCCGCTGCGCGTCGCAGCCGAGGCCGGGAGCGTCGCCATCTGGCCCATGCCCGACGGGACGTTCACGTCGCGCTGGGTGATCTCCAGCGCCGGCGGCACCTGCGCGACCGACACCGGCCGAGCCGGGAGGGACTCCAGCTCGGTGAGGAACTGCTTGAGGGTGAGCTGGCGCCGGCTGGCGTTGCGCTCGAGCGCCCTCACGAGCACGCGCTCGACGTCGCCCGCGAGCTCCGGGCGGAGCGTGCTGAGGGGCTGGATGGTGGCCGACAGGTGCGCGGCCAGGACCGCCTCGGCAGGCCCGCAGTGCACCGGGCGGCCCGTCATCAGGAAATAGGCCAGCGCGCCCAGGCTGTAGATGTTGGACCGCTGATCGGCCGGCTTCCCCTCGGCCTGCTCGGGAGAGAGGAACTCGGGCACGCCGAAGACGCGGTCGTTCACCTTCGGCGCGACGCCGAAGTTGATGAGCTTCACGCGGTCACCGGCGCCGAGGAGCACGTTCTTGGGCGCCACGTCGCGGTGAATCACGCCGCCCTTCTGGGCTTCGGCGAGCGCGTCGCCCACGGCACAGACGATGGCGCGCGCACGGGCGAAGGGCAGCGGGCCCTCGGCGGCCACCACGGCCGACAGGGGCTGACCCTCGCACCGCTCCGTCGCGACGTACAGGCGACCGTCGGGCAGCTTCCCGTGGTCGACGACGGCCGCGAGGGCCGGATGCTGCATCCGTTGCAGCTGGCGCAGCTCCCGTTGCGTCCGCTCCATGGCGATGGCCGAGGGGAAGATGGCCGCGTGGCAGAGCTTCAACGCGACCTGGGCTCCCGTCTGCCCGTCGACGGCCGCATAGACCTCGCCCGTGCCGGCACCCCCGAGGCGCTCGCCCAGGGTGAAGCGACCACCGATGGCGCCCGCCGCGCCGCCCGCCGGGGCTCCGGCCGCGGGCGCCAGGAGGGGCTCCAGCTTGGAGGCGTCCATGGGGCAGAAGTTCGCGTCGTCTGGGTAGCGTTCGCCGCAGGTCTTGCAGATCTTCATCCCTGCTCCCCGCTCTAGGTGACGTGTGGCGGTGCATGTTACTTGGGCGGCCCCGTCGGATCAAGTTCGAAGCGTGCCGCCCCAGCGACCGACGCCAATCTTTACACCGGCTTGCCAATATGCTACCCGTCAGGTCGTGAGCACGGTGAGCGTGAAGCCGAGGAGATACTTGATGCGGATCCTCAGCGCCTGGTTCGAGAGTGGCGAGGAGTTCCTGAAGAGCTACAACGAGGCCATCGGCGCTGGCGCGATCTACTACCCCACGATCGCCGAGCTGACCGTGGGCGAGCAGGTCCTCGTCGAGGTGCGCTTCCCCTCCCTGCCCAACCGCATGCTCGTGCGCGGCAAGGTCTTCAGCATCGACCTGCAGAAGAGCGGCGTCTGGCTCTCGTTCCTCTCCGAGGACCAGGAGACCCGCGACTTCATCGTCGACGTCGCGCGCGGCGACATCACCGTGGAGACCAAGATCCACCGCAAGCACCAGCGCTACCCGCTCGAGATCCCCGTCGACTGGAAGGCCACCGACAGCGACGACGTCTTCATCTCCTGCACCGAGGACCTGAGCGCGGGCGGCGCCTTCGTGCGCACGCTGAGCCCGCCGCCCATCGGGACGCCGGTCGCGCTCGTGCTCGCGCCGTCGAGCGGGAAGGTCCTCACCATCAGCGGCATGGTGAGCTGGACCCGCCAGGAGTCCGGCGGCGAGGGCATGGGCGTGCGCTTCGAGCAGGCCACGTCGGAGACGATCAAGGCGCTGCGGGAGGCGCTGCGGAAGATGGACGAGGGGGCCGTGGTCGGGTCGCCGGTGGGCTCGCCGCCCGACGACAAGAAGTTCTGGTAGCTACTTCACCGGCTTGCCGGGCTCGCCGCACGCGGCGAAGAGCTCCCGGGCGCTCGGGGTGGAGCGCTTGCTCTCCTTCGCCTTGCGCTTGCGCCCCTGATTCGTCTTGTGCCAGGCGCGCTTCGTCATCGTCTCTTTGGTGTGGGACGCCATTGGTGTTCCCTCGCAGTGCGGTGCTTCAGGCGGCGTATCTTGCCGAAGCGGCAGCGGTTGTCAAGCAAGCAGTCGAACCAGCAGTCGAAAGTCGAAGGTCGACCGGTTGAACCTTCAACCTTCAACCGTTTCTCTCACAGTCGTTCGACCGAGAAGACGCCCTCGATGCGCTGGATGGCGTGGATGAGCCGCTTCAGCTGCTCGAGGTCAGCCACCGACACCTGGAACGTGTTCACTGCCCGGCTGTCCTCGGTGGTCCGGCAGTGCGCGGCGGAGATGTTCACGCCGCTGTCGGTGAAGGACTTGCTGATGTTCGCCAGCAGCCCCGGCTTGTCGGCGCAGATGACCTGGAGCGACACGGGGCGCGGGGCCTTGCTCTTGCCGTCCCACGACACGTCCACGCGTCGATCGGGGTCGAGATCGAAGGCCTTCTTGCACTCTCGGGTGTGCACCGTGACGCCGCGGCCCCGGGTGATGAAGCCGATGATGGGGTCGCCCTGGACCGGGTTGCAGCACTTGGCGAAGCGCACCATCACGTCGTCCTCGCCCTGCACCTTGATGCCGCCGATGTCCCGGCGCGGGAGGACCTTGCGGATGAGCTGCGTGAGCGGCCCCGGCGGCGGCTCCTCGGGCACCGGCCCGCGGCGCGTCTCCTCGGGGATCACCAGCTCCGCGACCTGGGCGGAGGTCACCTTGCCGTAGCCCAGGAGGATGAGGAGGTCCTCGGCCGAGCCGGCCTTCAGCTCCTGGGCCGCGCGGCCGAGGTCGCCCCCCTTCATCACCTTGTTGAGCGCGACGCCGTACTTGCGCAGCTCCCGCTCGAGCAGCTCGCGGCCCAGGGTGCGGCTGCGCTCGCGCTGCTCGGTGCGGATGTAGTGCCGGATCTTGTTCCGCGCCCGGGTGGTGGCGACGAACTTCATCCAGTCCTTGTTGGGCTTCTGCTGCGGCGACGTGAGGACGTCGATGGTGTCGCCGTTGCGCAGCTGGTAGCGGAGCGGGACGATGAGCCCGTTCACGCGCGCGCCCGAGCAGCGGTAGCCGACCTCGGTGTGCACCGCGAAGGCGAAGTCGACGGGGGTGGACCCCTTGGGCAGGGCCTTCACGTCCCCCTTCGGCGTGAAGACGTACACCTCGTCGGCAAAGAGGTCGACCTTGACCGACTCGATGAACTCGGTCGGGTCCTTGAGGTCCTGCTGCCACTCCATGAGCTGGCGCAGCCAGGCGAACTCCTTGTCCCCCTTCGGGTCGGCCGGCCTCCCCTCCTTGTAGCGCCAGTGCGCCGCGATGCCCGACTCGGCGATGCGGTGCATCTCGTGGGTGCGGATCTGGATCTCGATGCGCTCGCCCCGCGGGCCGATCACCGACGTGTGCAGCGACTGGTACATGTTCGGCTTCGGCAGCGCGATGTAGTCCTTGAACCGCCCGGGGATCGGCGTCCACTTCGAGTGCACCACGCCGAACGAGCGGTAGCACTCCTCGTTGGTGTCGCAGAGGATGCGGAACGCGAAGATGTCATAGATCTGGTCGAGGTCCCGGCCCGAGCGCTTGATCTTCTGGTAGATGCTCCACAGGTGCTTGAGCCGCCCGTACGCCTCGCAGCGCACGCCGGCCTCGGCCAGCTCCTTCATGAGGATCTTCGCGACGTCCTCGACGTAGCGGCGCTTCTCCTTCTCGTGGCGCGCGACCTTCTCGGAGAGGTCCTTGAACTCCTCGGGCTGGAGGTAGCGGAACGCGAGGTCCTCCAGCTCGACCTTGATCCACTGGATGCCGAGGCGGTTGGCGAGCGGGGCGTAGATCTCGGCGGTCTCGAGCGCGATGCGCTCCCGCTTCTCGGGCGGCATATGCCCGAGGGTGCGCATGTTGTCCACGCGATCGCAGAGCTTGATCAGGATCACGCGGATGTCGCGCGCCATGGCGAGGAGCATCTTGCGGAAGTTCTCCGCCTGCCGCTCCTCGCGGGAGTTCCAGGGGATCTTGCCCAGCTTGGTGACCCCGTCGACCAGGAACGCGACCTCCTTGCCGAAGACGGAGCCGATCTGCTCCACCGTGCAGCCCGTGTCCTCGACCGTGTCGTGCAGGATCCCGGCGCAGACGCTGGCCACGTCGAGCTTGAGGTCGCCGATGAGCCCGGCCACCCCCAGCGGGTGGACGATGTAGGGCTCGCCGGACATGCGGGCCTGCCCCTCGTGACGCTGGTCGGCGAACACGTAGGCCCGCTTGATCAGGTCGAGATCGGCGCCGGGGTGGTAGCTCTCGACCTTGGTGACGACATCCTGCAGCCGGATCATGGGCGGTGCTCGGGCAGGACTCCCCCACCTGCGGGCTTTGCTGGGCCGACCCAATCAAGTCTAGTCGCCTCCGGGGCGAGGGGCAACCCGGCGGGCGGCCGGGCGGATGGCGGCCACGCCCGCGCGGCGGGGGCCCCGGAATCCCTGGAAACATCAGGCTCCCCTTGTGGATCGGGCCGTGGTAGTCTCGGCGCCGCTGCTGCGGGTCGGACACGGGGAATGACCGAGGGCTACTTCGTCTACTGGGGCCAGGCGGAACCGGACGTCGGCGAATGGCCGCCGCCGGCCTCCATCCCTGCCGGTCCCCGTCGGCGATGGTCGGGGCCCGGGCGCCCGTCCGCGCCGCCACCATCGCCGATGGTCACCTTTCACCCTCGAGCCAAGGAGATGAGCATGTCCCAGAGGACCCTACGTTCGAAGCGCGCCCGCCGGACGGTCGCCGATGATGCCGCGCCGGCCGGCTCCCAGGCCTGCTACGAGGCGCACCTGCCCGCCGCCCGCAAGATCCCCGCCGCCGAGGTGCGGCCGATGCGCGCCGACCTCGCCCTGGCCCTCACCAACGCGCACGTTGGCGTCGACGCCGTCCTCGGCTACGTGGCGCAGCTCAAGAAGGAGCTGCCCCGCGTCGCGGTGGTGGCGATCGCGACCCTGCCCGACGTGGGCCTGGGCCTCGCCTTCGCCGCCGGGCAGGTGGCCCGCTACGCGCCGCCGCCTTCCGGCGTCCAGGGGTGGCTCAAGCGCGCGCACCAGCTCCGCGCCGTGATGCTCAGCTCGGCCGACGCACTCGCCGCGGCGGGCGTGCTGCCGGCGGCCGCGCTCGCGAAGATCCACGCGGGCCACGGCGGGATCGACACGGCCGGCGACTGCGTCGCTCTGGCCGCGCTCTTCCAGCAGCACGCGGCGGCCATCCGGGGCAAGACCCCGGTCACCGCGGCGCACGTGCGCGAGGCGGCCGAGGTCGGCACCAGGCTCCTGGCCGTGCTCCAGCCGAAGGGGGCCAAGCGCAAGGGCGGCACGAGTGAGCTGAAGGCGGCGACCGAGAGCCGCGACCGGCTGTGGACGCTCTTCGAACGGACCTGGGAGGACCAGGTGTGGCGCGCCGGGGCGTGGCTCTTCCGGCGCGCGGTGGACCAGCACGTGCCGCCGCTGCAGTCCCGCGTGGGCCACAAGCGCCCCGCCAAGGCGGCCCCGCCCACGCCGGCGGCCGCGGCCGGGGGGGCGCCGTGGTGAGTCAAGGCCCGTGCGCGCGCGCGGCGGCTGGGGCGGGGCGCCGCCGGGAG
>JACRCY010000019.1 GCA_016218785.1 Deltaproteobacteria bacterium | reverse complement strand
GCGTCCAGCAGCGTGTCGCGCCCCTCCGCCGAGGCGGTGATGTCGAGGAAGCACAGCTCGTCGGCCCCTTGCGCGTCGTAGGCCCGGGCGCACTCGGCCGGATCGCCGGCGTCGCGGATGTCGACGAAGCGCACCCCCTTGACCACGCGGCCGCGGTCCACATCGAGGCAGGGGATGATCCGCTTGGCGAGCACGTTACGGTGCCTCCACTCCCCTGCTACCGACGAGTGCCAGCGCCTCGGACAGACTGAACGCCCGCTCGTACAAAGCTCTGCCCACCACCACGGCGTATGTGCCCACCGCCCCCAGTGCCTCCAGGTCGCGCAGGCTCCCGACGCCTCCCGACGCAATGACCGGCAGCGGCGCGAGCGCCGCGGCCAGGGCGCGGGTGGCCTCGAGGTTCACGCCCGTCTGCAGGCCGTCGCGGCTGATGTCCGTGTAGAGCACGGCGGCGGCGCCGGCCCGGGCCGCGAGCAGCCCCACCACGATGGCGGTCCGCGTGGACCCCTCGGTCCACCCGGCCACGGCCACGAGCCCGTCGCGCGCGTCCACGGCCACGATCACCCGGCCCGTCCACGCGGCGCAGGCGGCCGCGAGGAACTCGGGGTCCTTGACCGCCGCGGTCCCCAAGACCACGAAGCGCGCCCCCGCCTCGACGAGCGACCTCGCGGCCCGGAGGTCGCGCACCCCTCCGCCCACCTCGACCTCGAGGCCCGGCGCGGCCGCGATGATGCGCCGGACCGTCTCGAGGTTGCCCAAATGGCCGGCGAACGCGCCGTCGAGGTCGACGACGTGCAGCCGCCTCGCGCCGGCCGCGGCGAACCCGGCCGCCACCTCCTCGGGCCGCTCGCCGTAGACCGTGGCCTCCTCGCGCCGCCCCTGCCGGAGCCGCACGGCTCGTCCGTCGAGGAGGTCGATGGCGGGGATGACGATCATGGGGCCGGGTGCCGTCGCCGGGGCAACGTCGGAGTGTCGCCTCCCGGCCCGGGCCTGTCAACGGAGCGCGACGGCGCCGCGCGCGATGACGGCCCGCTGCCGCCCCGAGAACCCGTACAGGTCGAAGAAGAGCTCGTCGATCCGCCGGAAGAGCGCGTCCTGGCGGACACGGTCGAAGCTCGGCCCAGCCCACTCCAGGGCGAGTGCTCGCTCAGCCAGCCGGATGATGCGCGCCTTCAGCGTGCGCTGCGCGGGCGTGGCGACGCGCGGCGGCCGGACGAACTCCTTGAGCCGGCGCACCGCCACGAACATCCCGTGCTGCTCGGCCTCGAGCTCGAAGAGGGCCCGGTAGAACACCCTGGTCACGGCGGCGTTGAGGAGCGCGAACAGGAACAGCAGCTCCTCGCGGTGGTCCGAGGCGATGAGCTGGCAGTGGCTCATCGACGGCAGGATGTCCCGGTCGGTGAAGTAGAACTTCAGGCGGCGCGACTTCTCCCAGAGGATCTTGTAGCGCCGCTCGAGGACCGCGTACCCCTGCGACGCCTTGGGCAGGGCGATCGCCCGCTCCGACCACGGGTAGAAGGAGCGCGGCCTGAAGCGCGCATAGTTCGTGAAGTCCTTGAAGTCGGCGAGCGGGATGAGGCGTCTCCCGGCCGGCGCGTCGCGGGCGGGCGCGCGCCGGACCACGCGTGCCGGGTCGAGGATGTAGCCCACGTCGAAGGTGAAGCGGGCGCCGAACCGCGCCTCGGCCGCCGCGTGCTCGCTGTAGACGCTCATCGGCTCCGAGGCCGCGAGGTACCGGGCGTAGGCGGACCGGAGGGCCGGGCTCCAGGTGACGAAGCTCCAGCTCTCCGGGTGCTCCTGCAGCGTCCGCTGGGGGATGCGCCGACGGTAGCGCGCGCGCTGCAGGCGCAGCCGGGCGAGCGCCGCGCCCACGTCGAGGCCCGCGTCGGGCAGGTGCAGGCACTCGACCCGGTGGCCGCCTGGGCACGGCGCCCTGGTGCAGACGACGATGAGGCTGGAGGTGGCGAGCGGCCGCCCCGAGGAGGAGCCGCGCCCGACGAAGAGCGGACCCGCGAAGCTGATGAGCTTGTCGATGGTGTAGGCGTGGGCGAGCTGGTGACGGATCACGTCGTAGTCCGGCTCGGTGAGGAGCGTCCGCGGCACGAGGTAGCAGAACCGACCGCCCTCCTCGAGCAGCGCGAACCCCAGCGCCATGAAGAAGGCGTACAGGTTGGGCTTGGGCGGGTAGCGCTTGGGCCGGCCGGGCACCGAGTGCAGGTTCCAGCCGAAGACGTCGGCCAGGGCGACGCGGCGCGCGCGCAGCAGGCGAAACGTCTTCAACCCCCGGCGGACGCACTCGTTGTAGCCGACGTAGGGCGGGTTCCCGACGACGAAGTCGAAGCGCCCCAGGCGCTCGACACCGCCCTCGAGGAAGTCGGCGACCGCGTCCTCGGTCAGGTACAGCGAGACCCGCCCCGCGCGCCCGCGCCCGGGGCTCCGCCGCGGGTGGGCCGGCCTGAGCAGCGCGCGCAGGCTGGTGGCAGCCAGGCGGAGCGCGCGCTCGTCGACGTCGACGCCACACAGGGTGTCGGGCGCCCGGTCCGCGCCCGACGGGGCGGGGGCGCAGTCCTCGCCTGCCGCCAGCACTTCGCGCAGCGCCGCAACGAGAAACGCCCCGGCGCCGCAGCTCGGATCGCACAGCGACACGTCCCGTCCCCCGCGGGCGCGGAGCGCCGCCGCGGTGTAGCCGACCTCCCGGAGCATGAAGTCGACGACGCGCGGATCGGTGAAGTGCTGTCCGAGCCCCGGCTCGGTGACGAAGGGCTCCCGCCGCAGCGCGCGACCGAGGAAGCCCGCGCCGCCGGTCAGGAGCACGGCCGGGCGGTGCGTCGCGCGTGCCGGCACCGCCACCTCCGGTCACCAGGTGACGAACGCGCGGAGCAGCTGGAGCCCGACGGCCTGGCTCTTCTCCGGGTGGAACTGGCAGGCGAACACGTTGTCGCGCTGCACCGCGACCGTGAAGCGCCCGCCGTACTCGCTCTCGGCGACGACCACGGCCGGGTCGACGGGCTCCGGGTAGTACGAGTGCACGAAGTAGAAGTAGGGATCGGGCGGGAGCGCGGCGAGGAGCGGCACGGGGCGTACCACCTCGACGCGGTTCCACCCCATGTGCGGCACCTTGAGGCGGCGGCCGTCGGGCGCCCGCCACTCGGCCGGGAAGCGCCGCACCCGTCCGGCGAGGACCCCGAGGCCGGCGCACCGGCCGTGCTCCTCGCTCTCGTCGAAGAGGACCTGCAGGCCGAGGCAAATCCCCAGGTAGGGCCGGCCCGCGGCGATCACCTCGCGGACCGCCTCGCCCAACGGGCCCGCGAGCGCCGCCATGCAGTCGCCGAACGCCCCCTGCCCCGGCACCACCACCTTGTCGGCGCGGCGCACGGTCTCCGGATCCGTGGTGCGGACCACGGCCGTGCCCACCCGCTCGAGCGCCTTCTCGACGCTGCCCAGGTTGCCGAGGCCGACGTCGCAGAGGGCGAGGCGGGGGGTGGCCACGGGCGCCGCTCCCCGGGAGGCCTACTGGACCATGAGGTTGGGGGGCGTGGTGCCCGTGGGGATGCTGCCGAAGCGCGCCTCGTACTTGGCGATGTTCTCGTGCAGCGCCGTCGCCAGGCGGCGAGCGTGCGCGGGCGTCAGGATGATGCGCGACAGCAGCCAGCCGATGTCGTTCTGCACCCAGGCGAAGTCGATGACGAACTGCTCCGCCTGGTGGCCGATCTGCGCGTAGTTGGCGAAGCGCCCCTTGGCCACCTCGTCATCCGCCTTGATGGTGAGGTGCGGCTGGGACGTGGGCGTCTTGCCGTTCATGGACGACCTCCCTGACGCGGACAAGGGTGCAGGAAAAGGGGCGCCGGTGCAAGGGCGCTACAGCGCGCCCTTGGTCGAGGGGACGCCGGCGACGCGCGGGTCGATGGTGACGGCCTCGTGGAGCGCCCGGGCGGTGGCCTTGCACAGGGCCTCGACGGCATGGTGCGGGTCCTCGCCGTGGAGGAGCCGGAGGTGCAGGTTCATGCGCCCCTCGCTCGCCAGCGCCTGGAAGAAGTCGCGCATCAGGCCGGCGTCGAAGGTCCCCACCGTGCGCCCGTCGAGGCCGGCCACCTGCCACACGAAGGCCGGCCGCCCCGACAGGTCCACGGCGGCCTGGGCCAGGGCATCGTCCATGGGGACGAGGGCGTCCCCCATGCGGCGGATGCCGTGCCGGTCGCCGAGGGCGCGCAGGAGCGCCTGCCCGAGGACCAGGCCGACGTCCTCGACGAGGTGGTGCGGGTCGACCGCTACATCGCCGGCGGCCTCGACCTGCAGGTCGAAGACCGCGTGGCGCCCCAGCGCCTCGAGCATGTGGCCGAAGAAGGGGAGCGGCGTCGCCACCGTGGTGGCGCCCCCGCCATCGAGGTCGACGCGCACGACGATCTGCGTCTCGCGCGTGTCGCGGCGGACCTCCGCCGGGCGGCTCACCCCGGCCTCTTCTTGAGGCCGAGCTTGGCCTCGAGGTCGGCCACCTGCGCCTTGATGACCGCGTTCCCGGGCTCCATCGACAGGGCGAAGGTGAAGTTCATGTGCGCGCCCTTCAAGTCCTTGGCGTGGAGCGCGTCGAGCCCCAGGCGGAAGAAGCGCTTGGCCTGCGGGCTCTCGATCCCCTCGTCCGGCTGCTTGAGGTTGAGCCCCTCACGCTCCTGCCGGATCAGGCGGAACTGCCCTCGGGCGAGGCCCTCGTCGTACTCCTTGCGCGCGGCCGGGCTCTCCAGGACGCGGTAGGCCTCGGCCACGCGCTTGTAGACCTCGTAGATCTGGTTGCGCAGCTCCAGGTCGGAGAGGTTGAAGAAGCGGTCGGGGTGGAGCTTCTCGGCGCGGCGGTAGAACGCCTCCTGGATGTGGCCGGGCGTCGCGCCGGGCGTGATGCCGAGGAAGGCGTAGTAGGGCAGGTGGTCGAGGCCCGCGAACAGCTCCTCGACGAGCGCGCGGACCTCCTCGGCGGCCTGGTGGGTGGTCGGGGCGGCCATGACCTACTCCTGCCCCGGCGCCCGGCCGCCCGCATCCTGGGGCATCGCCGCCTGGATCTCGGCCTCCGTCATGGTGCCGAGCACGTGGATGGTGGCGCCCTGCGTGTTGCCGGTCTCCTCGTCCTTGGCCTTGACCCGCAGGATCCCGTCCGTGTCGATCTCGAAGGTCACCACGATGCGCACCTCACCGCGGCGCGCGGCGCGCAAGCCCTCGAGCTTCAGCTCCCCGAGCGCGGTGTTCTCGTCGAAGCGCCGCGACTCGCCCTGGCACACCTGGATGACCACCTGGGTCTGGTGGTCGGCCGAGGTGGTGAAGATGCGGTTCTGCTCGATGGGGACCTGGGCATTGCGCTGGATGATCGTGTCGGCGTACCCGCCCACGGTGGCCACGCCCAGGGCCCGCGGGGTCACGTCGAGCAGCAGCGCCTTGGGGCGCTCGCCGGCGCCCACGTCCTGCATCAAGGTGGCGCCCTGGATGGCGGCGCCGACGGCCACGACCTCGTCGGGGTTGATGTCGGCGCGTGGCTCCTTGCCGAAGTACTGGCGCACCCGGTCGCGCACCAGCGGCATCTTGGTGGTGCCACCGACCAGCACCATGTCGTCGATCTGGCTGACGTCGGTGCCGGCGAGCCGCAGCGCCTCGTCGCACACCACGAAGGCGCGGTCGACGATGTCCACCACCTTGGCGTTCATGCCGTCGCGGGTGAGCGAGAAGCTGAAGTCGAGGGCCGCGCCCCCTTGGCCGTGGGCGATCTCCTGTACCCGCACCATGGCGCGCGCGCGATCGCTGAGCTGACACTTCACCTGCTCGGCGACCGCGCGCAGCCGCTGCACCGCCAGCGGCGCCTGGCGGAGGTCGATGCCGTGCACCGTGAGGAACGCCTGGATCATGGCATCGACCAGGCGGAGGTCGATGTCGTCGCCGCCCAGGTAGGTGTCACCGGCGGTGGCCAGCACCTCGAAGATGCGCTGCTGCAGCCGGAGGATGGTGATGTCGAAGGTGCCGCCGCCGAAGTCGAAGATGGCGATGCGGCTCTGCAGGCTCTTGCCGTAGCCGTAGGCCAACGCCGCGGCGGTCGGCTCGTTGAGTATGCGCAGGACCTCGAGCCCGGCGAGGCGGCCGGCCGCCTTGGTCGCCTCGCGCTGCCCGTCGTTGAAGTTGGCGGGGACCGTGACGACCGCGTGCGCCACCGGCTGGCCGAGGTGCACCTCGGCCAGCTGCTTCAGGTAGTTCAGGACGATGGCGCCCACCTGCGGCACGGTGAACTCGCCGCCGCGGGTCGCGATCATCGGCTGCTCGCTCGGTCCCTCCTTGATCACGTAGGGGGCGCGGGCGCGCACCGCCCGCACCTCCGGCGAGCTGAAGCGCCGGCCGATCAGCCGCTTGGTGGAGAAGACCGTGTTCTCGGGATCGACGATGCGGCGCGCCTTGGCCTTGTGCCCGCAGATGACGTTCCCCGACGGGTGGAACGACACGACCGAAGGGTGGATGCGGTTCCCCTCGGCGTCGGGCACGATGATGATGCGGTCGCCCTGCATCACCGCGCCGACGGAGTTGGACGTGCCGAGGTCGATACCCAGGACGATGGGAGCGCTCATGCTAGCCCAGCGGGACCGGCCCATCGTAGCATCCCGGCCGCCCAAAGTGAACGCATCGCACCAGTCTCGGCAGGCACGACCGCGAGCTGCGCGTGCACCGCCTCCAGCGTCCCCGGCTCCGTCGGGAGAACCGGATAGACGGCTGCGAGCACCGCGTGCACGCCCGAGAGTAACGCGCGCACGGCCGGGAGCAACGGGGGCACGACCGCGAGTATGGCATGCACGACCGCGACCAAGGCGCGCCCGACCGCGAGCAGCACGTGCACGACCGCGAGTATGGCATGCACGACCGCGAGTAACGCGTGCACGACCGCGAGTAACGCGTGCACGACCGAGAGCAACGCGTGCACGACCGAGAGTAACGCGGGCACGACCGCGAGTAGCGGTGGCTCCGGAGGGAAATCGACGACTTACGGCGTGGGTGTCACGGGCGGGGTGGGCGTGGGCGCGGGTGCGCCGACGTGGGTGCCGCCCCGACGCAGCAGCGTCAGCCGGAACGCCGCGGCCCGCGCCGGATCGTGCGGCCAGGTGCGCCGCGCCGCGCGCTCCAGGGCCTTGAGCAGCAGGTACAGCTCGGCCTTCTTCGCGTAGTGGTCGTTGGTGCGCGGCGGCAGCCCCTTGATCGCGGCCTCCTGCGACGTGTCGGTCTCCCGCAGGCGCCCCAGGATCTGCTCGCCCCGCTGGATCTCGTCCGCCCCGAACCCCTCGACCGCGAGCGCCGCCGCGTCGCGCTTGGCCAGCTTGGTGAACGCCTCCATGGTCTGCGCCAGCCGGGGCACCGAGCGGCCGATCTTGCGGCCGTGCGTGTAGTCATCGACCTTGGCCTCGTCGCCGTCGAACGCGGTGGCGGCCGCGTCACGGAGCCCCCGCACCCACTGCTTGCCCTCGCCGAAGACCTCGTGCTGCATGAGCGTGAGCGCGCCCTTCTCGCTCGCCGCGACCACGCGGTCGGCCCCGCCCGCGGCGACCTCGCCGCAGAGCGTGGCGATGCGGTCCAGGCGCGCCACCGGGAAGCGCGCGCCCAGCTCCGTGGCCGAGGCGCGGCCCTGGTTCTCCGACGTGTGGGACTGCTCCACCAGCTTGTGCGTGGCGAAGCGGGCGCCGAGCGCCACCATCTCCTCGAACGAACGAGCCATGGTCGTGCCTCCTCCCGACCTGTGCGGGGCAGAGCGCCGAAGACGCCCCCCGCCGTGGTGTCGAATTCACGCACAGGGGCCGACTCAAGTCAAGGAGTTTCCGGAGGTGGAGAATCCGCCGAGGGGGACCGGTCGCGCGGGGGCGCAGCCCCGGCCCCGTTGTCGTCGTGTCATGGCGCTTGCTCTGCCCAGCCGTGCGGCGGTAGGCTGGAAGCCGACGCCGGAGCTCGCATGTCCGACGACCTCGTGGGGCAGGTTCTCCTCGACAGCTACCGCATCACCGGCCTCCTGGGGAGGGGCGGGATGGGAACGGTCTACGAGGCTCAGCACCTCAGGGTGCCCAAGAAGGTGGCGGTCAAGGTCCTGCACCCCGACGCGAGCGACAACCCGGAGCTGTTCCTGCGCTTCCGGCGCGAGGCCGAGGTGGCGTCGGCCCTGGGCAACTCCCACATCTGCGAGGTCGCCGACTTCAGCCCGCCGCACGCGCCGTTTCCCTTCATCGTGATGGAGTTCCTCGACGGGGTGGACCTGGCGACCTACATGGAGCACAAGGGGCCGCTACCGCTCAAGCAGGCGGTACGGATAACCCAGGAGGTGCTTTCCGCGCTCGACGCGGCCCACGCGAGGGACATCGTCCACCGCGACCTCAAGCCGCAGAACGTCTACCTCTGCCGGCGCGACCGGCGTGAGGACTTCGTCAAGCTCCTCGACTTCGGCATCTCGAAGATGAAGACGGGGGGCAGTGCGCTGACGAAACCCCTGGCGGTGCTGGGCACGCCCAGCTACATGGCGCCCGAGCAGGTCCAGGGGCGGCCCGACCTCATCGACGCGCGCACGGACCTCTGGGGCATGGGGGTCGTGCTCTACGAGATGCTGACGGGTCGGGTCGCGTTCCCCGGGCACGACATGCTCTCGGCCGTCTACCGGGTGGTGTTCGAGGAGCCGCCGCCCATCACCGCCGTCCGCCGTGATGTGCCGGCCGCCGTGTGCGCCGTGGTGGCGCGCGCGATGTCGAAGAAGCCGGAGGGGCGTTTCCCGTCGGCGCAGGCGATGGAGGAGGAGCTCACCAGGGCGGCGCAGGCCACGGGCGAGTGGGAGAAGGTGGTTACCTCGCCTCGCCCGAGGTCTATGACGAGGGCCGCGGCGCCCAGCCTGCGTGGACGCCCGTGCTGACGGGCCCGCTCCCGGCGGTGACGCCCGGCGCTACCCTGTCGCTCGCCGGCTCGCTGTTCACCGGCGTCTCCGAGGCT
>JACRCY010000198.1 GCA_016218785.1 Deltaproteobacteria bacterium | reverse complement strand
ATGCTGCCCCTGGGGCGATCTCGTCGCAAGTTTTTGGCCGCGAGGTGGTTGATAGGTCATACGCAAGATCACGTGCCAACAGCGTGCCATTGTTGCGGTTTCTGGCTTGCGGTCTCGCTAACTTGGTAAACTCGGGCTAGGTCGACGGTGGGCTGGCTCGTCTACCTGGTGGCGGGCTTCTTCGCCGCCGCGGTTCCGGGCCCGGGACTGTGGCCGGTGGTCTTCCCCATGCTCCCGCCGGCCGGCGCCGCGCCGCAAGACGGCAGCCAGACCGGCGATTTCGAGGGCCCGGGCCAGGCGCAGATGCGCCTCGCCGGCCACCTCCTCAAGGCGCGCAACCAGGAGGTGGCCCGGGCCGAGGCGGCCATCGCCGCCCTGATGCCCGTGGTCCGGGCCGTGGCGGCGGCCGAGAAGGAGAAGGACAAGGCCGGCCTGCGCGAGGCGCTCGGCAAGCTCGGGGGCAAGCCGCTCGACGAGGCCCAGGCGGCGCTGCTCGAGGCGGTGAGCCTGGAGGGGCGCCGGCTGCGCATGGTGCGCAAGGCCGTCGAGGTGGCGGCCGCGGCGCGCAAGAGCGTGCCCGGGGTCGACCCCCGGCTCGTGGCGGCGCTCGACGAGCACGTCAAGTCCGGCCGGGCTGGCGAGCGCGCCGAGACGCGCTTCCGCGCCTACCGCTACCTGGCGAGCGGGCTGGTGGCGTTCCTCGACGACGATCCGCCGACGGCCGTGGCGCGGATGAAGGCCGCCACCGACGCCGGCCCCGACCTCGCGCCGGCGTGGGTCTACCTGGGCTCGTTCTACTTCCTGGTGCAGAAGGTCGAGCTGGCGGTGGAGGCGTGGAAGAAGGCGCTGGCGCTCGACCCGTCCAACGAGGCCGTGCGCCGGGCCATCAAGGACTACGAGCTCAGGAAGAAGAAGCGGAAATAGCGGGCCCGCATGCGCACGACCACCTACCTCGGCATCGTCATCGGCATCGCGGTCGTCTACTTCGCGGTCCTCGCGAAGGGCGGCGACTTCACCATCTTCACCAACACCGTCGCGCTGCTCGTGTGCGTGGGCGGGACCTTCGCCGCGACCACGCTGTCGTCGTCGCGCGCCACCATCGGGCACGTGGTGTCGGCGATGCGCTGCCTGTTCCTGACGGCGTCGGTGCCGTCCGCGCGGGTGGCCGAGGAGCTGGTGACGCTCGCGCGGCAGGCCAAGGCCAAGGGCACGGCGTCGATCAACCCCGAGACGGTCTCCCTGAAGGAGCCGTTCCTCATGAAGGGGCTCCAACTCCTCGCCGACGGGGTCGAGCCGGCGCGCATCGAGGAGCTGCTGCGCCTCGAGTCGGACATCCTGTCGGAGAAGCGCCACAGCGCCGAGCGCATGTTCCGCCTGATGGGCACCTACTCGCCCATGTTCGGCCTGGTGGGCACGCTCATCGGCCTCATCCAGATGCTGAAGGGGCTCACCGACCCGCGCGCCATCGGCGCGGGAATCTCGGTGGCGCTCATGGCCACGTTCTACGGCGTCCTCCTGGCGGGGCTCGTGTTCCTGCCGCTGGCCGGCAAGGTGCGCACGCTCGACCTCGACGAGCGGCTGGTGCGCGACCAGACGCTGGCCGGCATCCTCGCCATCCGCGTCGGCGAGAACCCGGAGAACGTGCGCGAGACCCTCGAGGTCTTCAGCCAGGGGAAGGCGCACGACCGATGAAGCAGCGCTCCGCCATGGTCCGCGCCGCGCGGGTGCAGGCCCGCGACGCCGAGGCCGACGCCAACCCGCTGCACGACGCGAGCTGGCTCTACAGCTACGCCGACCTGATCACGCAGCTCCTCATCTTCGCGATCCTGATGATGACCGCGGGGCTCCGCACCGCCGCGATCGCGGAGGCCGCGCCCGAGAAGAAGCCCGAGGACCCCCTCGCGGCGACCGTGCGGGAGCTGGACCGCTTCCTCGAGAAGGAGCGGCTGCGGGGTCAGATGACCGTGGACCGCAGCGCCGACCGGCTGGTCATCCGCATGAAGAGCAAGCTCCTGTTCCAGGAGGGGCAGGCGGCGCTGACGGCCGCGGCGCGCGCGGCGCTCGACGGCGTGGTCGCGCCGCTCAAGGGCTTGAAGGGCGCCGTCCGCGTCGAGGGGCACACCGACAACGTGCCCATCAGGAGCGCCGGCTTCCCGTCCAACTGGGAGCTCAGCACGGCGCGCGCGATCTCGGTCGAGCGCCACCTCGAGGAGCGCGGCCTGCCGCGCACCCGCCTGGCGGTGGCCGGGTACGGCGAGCACAAGCCGATCGTCCCGAACGACAGCGCCGAGCACCGCGCGCTCAACCGCCGGGTCGAGATCGTGGTCCTGGGGGAGTGACGGCGTGCGCGTGCGGCTCAGCCATCCGCGGTCGGCCGAGGGCGAGGACGTCACCGCGTTCTGGCTGATCACCTACTCCGACATGGTGACCCTGCTGTTGTCGTTCTTCCTGCTCATGTTCTCGTTCACCCTCCTCGGCGAGCAGCGCCAGGAGGAGCTGGTGCGGTCGCTCAACGTGGTGGCCGAGGGGGGACAGGCGAAGCCGGAGCCGGCCGCCGACCTCGAGGCGCGGGCGCGCCAGATCGCCGCGCAGCTCCGCGGCCGGGAGGCCGCCTGGGTCGAGACCAGCGAGGCCGAGGTCACGGTGGGGCTGCCGTCGAGCGTCACCTTCGCGCTCGGCGACGCGGCGCTGCAGCCGCAGGCGCGCGAGGACCTGACGAAGGTCGCGCGCATCCTGGCGGGCATGCCCAACCTGGTCCGCATCGAGGGGCACACCGACGACCTGCCCATCCGCAGCGCGGCGTTCCCCAGCAACTGGCACCTGTCGTCGGCGCGCGCCCAGAGCGTGCTCAGGCTGTTCCTCGAGCACGGGCTCGACCCGCGGCGGCTGCAGGTGGTGGGCTACGCCGACACGCGCCCGCGGCGGCCGAACGACTCGGAGGAGGGCCGCCGGGCCAACCGGCGGATCGAGATCAAGCTGCCGCGGGGCGGCGGGGCGGTCCCGCCGCCGGCCGCGGCCAGTCAGCGCTCTCAAGGGGTGGATCCATGAGATTCCTGCTCGCAGTGGTTTCGTTCTCGCTCGTGTGCGGCGGCGTGCTGGTGCCCCGCGGGGCGACGGCCCAGCGCCTCGCGCCGGTGCCCAAGGGCGCCGCGTCCACGCATGCCCCGTATGGCTCGGGCGAGTGCGGCATGTGCCACAAGAACAACGACCCCAAGAACCCGGGGCCGGCGCTCAAGACGGGCAGCGAGATGTGCTTCGGCTGCCACGACGAGCTGAAGACCGCGCTCAAGCGGCGCAAGGTCCACTCGCCGACGAAGCAGGACTGCGGCAAGTGCCACAACCCCCACAACTCCACGCACCCGAAGCTCCTCGTCGACGACCCCGGCGCGCTCTGCGGTACGTGCCACAAGGCCATCACGCGGAAGGCCACCACCTCGAAGGTGGGGCACGCGCCGATGACGCAGGGGAAGAAGTGCCTGACGTGCCACAACGCCCACGCCTCGGGCATCGACCACCTGCTCATCCGGCTGCCCTTCGACCTGTGCGTCGAGTGCCACTCGAAGGACGGCATGAAGTCCAAGGACGGCAAGAAGCTCACCAACTTCAAGAAGCACCTCGACGAGAACAAGGAGTGGCACGCGCCGGTCGCGGGCAAGGACTGCAGCGCCTGCCACACGCCGCACGGCGGCGACAAGTTCCGGCTGCTCACCGCCGAGTACCCGCCCGAGTTCTACTCCCCCTACGAGCCCAAGAACTACAAGCTCTGCTTCGACTGCCACAACCCCGAGATCCTGGCGTCGCCGCGGACCAGGACGCTCACCCGCTTCCGCGACGGCGACCGCAACCTGCACTACCTGCACGTCAACAAGGCCGACCGCGGCCGCACCTGCCGCGCGTGCCACGAGGTGCACGCCTCGCGCCAGCCCAACCACATCCGCGACGGGGTGCCCTACGGGCCGAAGGGGTGGATCCTCAAGGTCGTCTACAAGAAGACGCCGACCGGCGGCACCTGCGAGAAGACCTGCCACGCGGGCGCGCCCTACAACAACGGCGGCGGCGGCAAGGCCAGGGGCGCCACCAAGGCGGCGGCCGCCCCCAAGCCCGCCGCCGCCCCCAAGGGCAAGTAGCCGTGCCCGCGTTCCGGAGGCCCGCCCCCATGTGCCCACGCGCCCACGCCCTCCCGCTCTTCCTCGCGCCCTTCCTCGCGCTGCCGGCCCTGCCGGCCGCGGCCGCGCACGCCGCCGTGGGGACCGACATCCCGCAGCAGCAGCTCCCCCGCCTGGGCGGCGGCACCGGCAAGCTGCTCGGCGACACCGCCGCGAGCGTGGTGCTGTTCTTCCGCCCCGATCACGCCAACTCGCGCGCGACCCTCAAGGACATGGCCGTCTGCGAGAAGGAGTTCCAGGGCAAGCCGGTCCACTGGGTCGGTGTGGTCTCGGACAAGGCCTCGAAGGCGGCCACGCAGCAGGACGTGAAGGAGGCCGGCCTGCGCATGCCCATCCTCGTCGACAAAGGGGACGCCCTCTACGGCACGCTCGGCGTCGCCCTGCATCCCGTGGTCCTCGTCGTCGACCGCAAGCACAAGCTCGCCGCCTTCCAGACCTTCTCCAAGCTGAACTTCTGCGCGATCGTGCGCGCCCACGTGCGTCACCAGCTCGGCGAGATCACCAAGGCCGAGCTCGACGCCGAGCTGAATCCCGCCCCCGCCTCGCAGCGCTCGGACGTGGCCTTGGCCCGCCGCCACCTCGGCCTCGCCCGCAACCTCTTCCGCATCAAGAAGTACGACAAGGCGCTCGCCGAGGTGAAGATCAGCATCGCCAAGGACGCGACCCACGCTCCCGCCCACACGCTGCTCGGACAGATCCACGCGGCGAAGGGCGACTGCGCCGCGGCCCGCCCCGCGTTCGCGCAGGCGCTGAAGCTGGACCCCAAGGACGCGGAGGCGGCCGCGGGCGTGAAGCAGTGCGGGGGGAAGTAGCGACTCCGTCCGCAGCGGCGCCCCTCGGGCCGTGGTACGCGCGCGTGCTGCGCCTGAAGGGTGACGACGCGCACGCCCGGCTGCGGCTCGCGTCGCTCGCCGCGGGGGCGGGACCATGACGGGAGAAACCGTGAAAGGCCGCGACGGCCGTACGGCACCGCCCGTGGACGCCGGCGCCGCGGGCCCACGGGCGAGCGGGGGCGGCGATCGGCCGCGGGGGGACGGACGCGCGCTGGCGATCGCGCTCGGTGCGTTCGTCGTGTCGCTGGCGGCACTGCTCGCGGTGTTCCGCCTGTGGGACTGGGACGTCTGGTTCCATCTCGCGTACGGGCGGGAGGTGCTCGCTCAGCGCGCGCTGCCGCGGGTCGACCCCTTCACGCTCGCCTCGGCCGGCTCCTCGTGCCTGAACGGCGAGTGGCTCTTCGGCGTGCTGCTCCACCTGGTCGAGCGCGCGGGCGGGATTCCGGGAGTGACGCTGTTCAAGGCGTTGATCGTCGCGGCCACCTTCCTCCTGCTGTTCCTCGACGCGCGCGGCCCGCGGCGCGCCGCGGTGGCGGCCACGCTCGCCGTGGGGTTGGCGCTGGTCGCCGCGCGCGGCCGCTTCTACGAGCGCCCCGAGATCTTCATGCTCCTCTTCGTGGCGCTGGAAGTGGCCCTGCTCGACCGTTTCCTCCGCCGCGGCGGACGGGGCATCTGGTTGCTGCCGCTGGTGCAGCTCGCCTGGGTCAACCTGCACCCGAGCGCCGTGCTCGGCCCCGCGCTGATCGCGGCGTTCCTCTCCGGGAGCCTGCTGCTCGCGGGCCTGGGCCGTCTCGCCGGGACGGCGCCCGCGGGCGCCGCGACGCGGCGGCGCGCTGGCGTGCTCGCCGCGGTCCTCGCCCTGGTCACGGGGGCCTCGGGCCTCAATCCGACCGGGTTCAAGCATCTGACCGCAGTCGTGGACTACGTGGCGCCATCGCTCCTGGGCCGCACGGCGGCCACCAGCCCGGCCGTCGCCGCCGGCGACGTGGCGCGCCACTACATCGCCGAGCTGAAGCCACTGCAGCTCGGGGACCTGAAGACCGCCTTCGGCGCGCTCCTGCTGCTGACCGCCCTCGCGCTCTTCGTCTGGCTGGCGAGCCGCGCCAGGCGCGTGGCGCGCCGGGAGGGCGCGGCTCCGGGCGCCGCGCGGCTGGTCGCGGCGCTCGACCTCGACCTCGTCCGGGTGCCGCTCGCCGCGTTCGCCGTGGCTCAGGCGTTGAAGGCCAACCGTTTCGTGGCCCTGGCCGCGGTGCTGCTGGCGCCGCTGGCCGCGCGCCTGTTCGCGGCGGCGTGGGCGGGACGGCCGCACTGGCCGGCGCGGCGGACGGCGGCGGCCGCCGCCCTCGTGGCTGCGGCGCTCGTCGGGCTGGGGGCCGTCGAGCTGGCGCGCTCGCCGTTCATGCCGGGTCTGGGAGTGCACCCGAGCCATTTTCCCGACCGTGCCACGCAGTGGATGCTCGCCACGGGGGTCAAGGGACCGCTCCTGAACACGCTCCACTTCGGGGGCTTCCTCGAGTGGGCGGCCTACCGGCGGATCCAGCCCGTGCTCGACGGGCGCGGGTGCTTCGCCCCGGAGCTGCTCGAGCCGTTCGTCCAGGCGCAGGTGTCGCCGCCGCACTTCGCGCAGGTCGAAGCCCGCTTCGCGCCGCAGGCCGCCATCTTCTACTACCCCACCCTCGACCCGAGCCTGGCCGGCGCCCTCGGCGCCCTCGCCGTCGACCGGATCCCGCCGGGCTGGGCGCTGGTCTACTGGGACGACGCCGCCATGGTGCTGGTCCGCGAGGACGGCCCCAACGCCGCGATCGCCCGGCGCCACGCCCTCAGGAGCCTGCAGCCGATCAGGGACTACTACGTGCCAATCCAGGAGCGGCTCGCGGATCCGGCGACCCTGGCCGCGGTCACGGTCGACGCCGAGCGCGCTTCGGCCGCGGCCCCGCACGCGCTCCGGCCGGCCCTGCTCGTGGCGCGGCTTGCCGGCCGTGCGGGCGACCACGAGCGCGCCACGCGGCTGGCCGAGGAGGTGCGGCGACGGTCGCAGGCCGTACGCGGGATCGACGACGTGCGCTTCGAGAGCGTCGTGCTCCTCGCGCGGAGCGCCGAGAAGCGTGGTGACCGCGCACGAGCCATCACCCTCTTCGAGGAGGCCGGCCGCCGGAATCCGCGGTCGGGCGAGGTGCGGTATCGCCGCGGGATGCTGCTCGAGGAGCTGGGGCGCCACGCCGAGGCGGCGAAGGCATTTCGTGACGCGCTGGCGGCGAGCCCGCGGCTGACGGACGCCCAGCGTCGGCTCGCGCGCGCGCTCAAGGCGAGCGGGGACGCCAAGGGCGCCGCGGCGGCCGAGGCGCAGCTCGGGCGTCTCGAGTCTCACGGCGCGGCCGAGGACCGCTTCCACGAGGGGACCCGGCTCTACCAGGCGGGCGATCTGGCCGGCGCCATGGCCGCCTTCCAGGCGTCGGTCGACATCAACCCCCGCAGCGCGCCCGCGCTCAGCAACCTCGGGTACGTCCTCCTCGATCTGAACCGCCTCGCCGAGGCCCTGGACTTCCAGCGCCGGGCGGTCGAGGTCGACCCGGGCTACGCCAACGCCCACTACGGCCTCGGCCTGATCTACCAGCGGCAGGGGCTGCGGGAGCAGGCGCGCACGCACCTTGGCCGCTACCTGGCGCTGTCGCCACGCGGGTACTACGCGCGCCGGGCCGAGATGCTCCTGCAGAGCCTCGCGCCATGAGAGTGCGCGTCCTGGCTCATTCCCTGGGGCATATCACCCATCCGGGCAGGCCGGCCTCCTCGCCGGACCCGGGTTGCGGCCCTTTGCAGCGTGGCACGTGGCGTGCAAGTTGCACCATCGGGATGGCCCCGCCCGAACGTGCGCGCCACACTCATCCGATGGCCCGAAGCGTGATCCGCTCGGGCGCGGCGCGGAGCCGGGGCGCTCACGTCGTGGGGCTCGTTCTGCTGCTCATGGCACGCCCGTCGAGCGCCGCCGACACGTGCACGACGGCGAAGTGCCACGCCCGGGTCGCGCGCGCCAAGCACCTGCACAGCGCGGTCTCGGGCGGTGAGTGCACCGACTGCCACAAGCCCATCGCCGGTGAGCGCCACAAGTTCAAGCTCGCGGGCAAGGGGAACGAGCTGTGCTACGGCTGCCACGAGAAGCCGAAGGGGAAACACGTCCACGCCGCGGCCACGGACGGCTGCACGAGCTGCCACAACCCGCACGGCAGCGCGTTCCCCAAGCAGCTCAAAGAAGGCTCGGTCGCAATGCTCTGTCGTGGCTGTCACGAGACCAAGAAGCAGCCGCGGCACCGGCCGGTCGCCGACGGCGCCTGCCTCAGGTGCCACCACCCGCATGCCAGCGACCAGAGGGCGCTGCTGCGCCAGCCGCCCCTCACCCTGTGCGGCACGTGCCACAAGCAGGAGCGGCTCCTCCCGGGGCCGGTGCGCCACGCGCCGGTCCGGCAGGGCAACTGCGGCCCGTGCCACCGCTCGCACGGGTCCGAGCCCAAGCTGCTGCACCAGCCCGGGAAGCAGCTCTGCCTCGGCTGCCACGGCAACAAGATCGACCTCAAGCGGAAGGTCGTGCACGCCGCCCTCGCCGGCGCCGACTGCATGGCGTGCCACCTGCCGCATGCGTCGCGGACGCGCGGGCTCCTGCGCAAGCCGGCGCCCGTGCTCTGCTACGACTGCCACGACCGCAAGGACAAGACGCGCTACATCCACGGGGCGGTGCTGCTCGGCCGCTGTGCCGAGTGCCACGACCCTCACGCCACCGACGCGCCGGCGCTGCTGCGATCGAGCAAGCAAGCGGAAGTCTGCTTCCGCTGCCACGCCGACGACGTCATGGGGCGCAGGCGGGTGCACAAGCCCGTGGCCCGCGGCGACTGCGGCCGGTGCCACAACGCGCACGGCTCGAACGTGCCCAAGAACCTGGTCAAGCCGCAGCTCGAGCTGTGCGTGGGCTGCCATCCCCACACGAAAGCGACCGGCAAGAACGTCCACGCGGCCGTCTCGCGCGCCGGGTGCACGGCCTGCCACGACCCGCACGGCACGGCCACGGTGGCGTTGCTCAAGACGAAGCGCTCCGAGCTGTGCGGGACTTGCCACGGCAAGAAGGGCGGCGAGCACATCTTCACGACCATGAGCGGCAAGCCGCACCCGATCAAGGGCAAGCCGGACCCCAAGCACCCCGGCCGCGAGCTCGACTGCGTGAGCTGTCACGTGATGGTCTCGTCGGATTCGCCCAAGCTGTTCTACGACGGCGACTCGCGGATGAACATGTGCGCGCGCTGCCACGGCAAGGACCTCGTGTCGCCCAAGCTCGACAAGTCCGCCGATCCGAAGCCCCCGCACACGGCCAGGGCGAAGGGAAGTGAAGGCAAGTGACCACGCAGGAGACCCCATGACCCGCAGATGCAGTGCCTCTTTGGCGGCCGCCGTCCTCCTGGCGACCCTGTCGCCGGCGTGCGGCCCGCCCCCCAAGCCTCCGGAGCTGCCGAGCCTCGTCTGGCCGACGCCGCCGGAAGTCGCGCGCTACAAGCTGGCCCGGGTGCACATCGGCGAGGGCGACTACGAGCCGCCGCCGTCCTGGTTCCGGCGCGTGTTCCTCGGGGCGAAGCTTCCGTCCGAGATGGTCCGCCTGAGCTTTCCCCTCTCCGTCGCCTGCCACCCGGCGAAGGACATCGTGTACGTGCTGGATCCCAAGCTGCGGCTCATCCTCGCCTTCGACGAGAAGGCGAAGAAGGTCCGGCGCTATGGCCTGGCGACGCGGGGACGCTTGATCCACGGGGTAGGCCTCGCGGTCGACGAGGAAGGCACCGTGTACGCCTCGGACGGGATGGCCGCGAAGGTCTACGCCTACAAGGCCGACGGGTCGCTGGACAAGGTGTTCGGCCAGAAGGGCGACTTCCACCGCCCGACCGGCCTCGCGGTCGATCGGCCGCGCGGCGTACTGTACGTTGCCGACTCGCTCAAGCACCAGGTGTTCGTGGTCGACCTCCAGAGTGGCGGCCTCCGCGCGACCTGGGGGCGGCGGGGCAGCGGCCCGCTCGAGTTCAACTTCCCCTCCTTCGTGGCCGTGGACCGGAAGGGCAACGTCCTGGTGGCCGACGCCATGAACTTCCGCATCCAGGTGCTTTCACCCGACGGGAAGTTCGTCCGGTCGATCGGCACGGCCGGCAATCGACCCGGGAACTTCTTCCGGCTGAAGGGCGTGGCCGTGGACAGCGAGAACCACTACTACGCGGTCGACGCCTCGTTCGCCAACTTCCAGGTATTCCAGGACGATGGAACCCTCCTCCTGATCGTTGGTCAGGGTGGCGTGAACCCCGGGGAGTTCAAGCTCCCGGCCGGCATCTGCGTTGGCGCCGGCGACCTGGTATGGGTGGCAGACCAGATCAACGGACGGATCCAGGGGCTCCAGTACCTCAAGAACGCCGGACCCGCCCCCGCCCCGGGCCCGGCATCGGCCCCCGCGAGCCAGCCGGGGGCGCGATAACACCCAGCAGCGTGAAATCACCCATCCACCCCAGCCGCAGCACCAGCTAACTCCTCGGAACACAACCGGTCGGCTGGACTGGTCTTGGCGCGGATCTTGGCCTGGAGGTTGCTTTGCCAGGGGCTGGACCCCTGCATGCGGCGTCAGGCGGTCCGCATCTGTGCTGCTCAACGGTGACCCGGATCCGGGTTGAAAGGAGAGGCGAAGCGATGAGAAAAGTCCTGGTAGGACTCACGGTCGTAGTCTCACTGGTTGCGGTCGCGGCGTACGCGGCCGACAACATCGTCGGTACGAAGCACGACCTGTCCAGCACCACCGGGAACCCCATTTCGGGCGACTCGACCGAGGTGTGCGTCTACTGCCACACCCCACACGGCGCGGCCACCTCGGCGTACGGGCCCCTCTGGAACCGCGCCTACACGGTACCCTCGTTCACGATGTACACCAGCGCCACCATCAACATGACCATATCTGCCGGCCCGGGCCCGCGGTCGCTGGCCTGCCTTTCGTGCCACGACGGGACCACGGCGCTCGGCGCGCTCGTGAACGGCCCCGGCTCGGGCAACGGGGCGACCAACCTCGGCTCAACGAAGATCACCGGCACCTACACGAACCTGGGCACCAACCTCAGCAACGACCACCCGATCGGCATCGATTACGACAACACCAAGGACACGGCGTTCCGGGCCGCGTCGTCCGTGACGACCAACGGGCTCACCCTCTACAACGAGGGCGGGCTCGCCAACGGCGTCGAGTGCGCCTCCTGCCACAAGGTGCACGACAACTCGTACGGCATGTTCCTCCGCAAGAACAACGCGTCGAGCGCCCTCTGCACCACGTGCCACATCAAGTAGCGTGATCCCATGGGCGAGGCGGGCGCTGCCCGCCTCGCCTTTTCTCGACAGGGACGCCGCCAGATTTTCTTGCGCGCCGAGGCTCAGGTCGAATCCCCTTGGACCGTCACGCGCCAGACCCAGCCCCTGTGCCCCCCTCACCATCCGGCGACGAGTGGCTCGTGGTCGATTTCCTGGGGACCCCGGTGCGCGTCCGGCGCGGCGATCGCGTCACGCTCGATCTCCTCATGGTGCTCGAGGGACGCGCCACCGGGGCGTCCCCGGCGGCCGTGTGCCGCAAGTACGGCTACCGATCGGTCCGCAGCTACCATCGCAAGCGCTCGCTCTTTGATCGCTGCGGCACGGCCGGGCTCGTGCCGCGCCGCACCGGGCCCAAGCAGCCCAGCCGTCGCACGCGCTCGGCGGAGCGGCGGGTGGTCGCCCTGCGCGTGCGTCGTCCCGACCTCTCGGCCGCGGCCATCGCGGAACGCCTGCGGGCCGCGGGCTTCAGCAT
>JACRCY010000197.1 GCA_016218785.1 Deltaproteobacteria bacterium | reverse complement strand
TCACGAAGCCCGCGTTGCAGGTGGAGTTGCAGAGCCCCGCGTTGCAGGAGACCGACGCCGTGTTGGTGGTCGCGCAGGCCCGGCTGCACCCCCCGCAGTTCGCGGTGCTGCTGTTGGTGTTCACCTCGCAGCCGTCGTCGGCCGTGGGGGCCGTCGGCTGGTTGCAGTTCCCGAAGCCGGCGTTGCACGCGGAGTTGCACAGGCCCGCGCTGCACGACAGGGTCGCCACGTTCGTTCCCGAGCACGACCGACCGCACTGCCCGCAGTTGTCCGGGTTGGTGTTGAGGTTGGCCTCGCAGCCGTCGTCCGCGGCGGGAGCCACCGGCTGCGCGCAGTTGGCGTACCCGGCGTTGCAGGTCGAGGTGCAGAGACCGCCGCTGCACGCCAGGCTGGACACGTTCGAGTTCGAGCACCCCCGCCCGCAGTTGCCACAGTTGCCGGTGCTGGTGTTGAGGTTGACCTCGCAGCCGTCGGTGAGCTTGTTCCCGTTGCAGTCGCCGAAGCCGGTCGCGCAGGTGCCGGAGCAGAGGCCCGCGGTGCACGTACGGCTCGGGATGTTGATGCCGCTGCACTGGAAGCTGCTCCCGCAGCCGCCGCAGTTGTCCGGGTCGGTCTGCGTGTTGATCTCGCAGCCGTCGATCTGCTTGTTGCCGTTGCAGTCGGCGAACCCGGCCGCGCACTGGCCGCTGCACACGCCCCCGACGCAGGTGCGGGTCTGCATGTTGTTCCCGCTGCACACGGTGCCGCAGCCGCCGCAGTTGTCCGGGTCGGTGAGGGTGTTCACCTCGCACCCGTCCGTCTGCTTGTTGTTGTTGCAGTCGGCGTAGCTCGGGGCGCACTGCCCGCTGCAGAGCCCGCCGACGCAGACCCGGGTGCTCATGTTGTTGCTGCTGCAGCGGTAGCTCGCCCCGCAGCCCCCGCAGTTGTCCGCGTTGGTCAGGATGTTGGTCTCGCAGCCGTTGACCGGGTTGCCGTCGCAGTCGCCGAAGCCCGGGTTGCAGCCCGGCTTGCACACGCCCCCGACGCAGCTGACGCTCCCACCCGAGTTGTCGCAGATGACGTTGCAGTCGCCGCAGTTGTAGACGTCCGTCCCGATGTTCGTCTCGCAGCCATTCACCGGGTCGCCGTCGCAGTCCTTGGACCGGTTGGGCACGCAGGTCGGCGTGCACATGGAGTTGAGGCACCGGGTGGTGCCGTTTCCGGGCGGCGTGGTGCACGCGGTGGCGCAGGTCCCGCAGTGCTCCGTGGTGACCCGGAGGTCGGTCTCGCACCCGTTCTTGTTGTCGCCGTCGCAGTTTCCCCACGACGTGTCGCAGTTGGGTGCGGTGCAGGTGCTGCCCGCGCAGACCGACCCGGTCGCGTGCGCGTTCGTGCACGGGCTGTCGCAGGCACCACAGTGGTCCGTGGTCACGCGGAGGTCGGTCTCGCACCCGTTCTGGTAGTCGACGTCGCAGTCGCCCCAGTTGGGGTCGCAGCTCGAGTAGTCGCACACGCCGGCAGAGCACGTCACCGTGGCGTGCTTGACGGTCGCGTCGCACCGCACCCCGCAGGCGCCACAATTGTAGGGGTCGGTCTGGGGATCCGCCCCGCCGTCGGGGACGCCCGCGTCGGAGCCGTTCGGCTGGCATCCCTTGATGCGGCCGACGATCGGGATGGTGGTCGGCGACCCGGTCAGGCTGTACTCCACCACCAGCGACTCGTGCGGGACGTCGCCGTCGATCCCGACGGCCTCGAACTTCACGTGCACGCGCAACTCGGTCGTGGGCACCGGCGGGCTCGCGGTGGGGTCGCCGATGCTGAGGAAGAACGGGAGCGACGTCGCCTCCTCGATCTTCTGACCGGGGTTGGCGGGGTCGTCCACCAGGGCGAAGAGCGTGAGGATGAAATGCGCGGCATTGGTCAGGCTCACGCCGGTGATCTCGATGGGGAGGTTCCCATCGCCGGCGTTGGTCAACGCCACCACGCGCTCCGCGCTGGTGCCATAGTCGATGGTCCCGTAGTCGATGAGCGGGTTCAGGTCGGTGCTGACCACGCAGTCGGGCGGAGGCGTGGGGTTCATCACGCAGACCCCCAGGCGCGCCGAGCCTTTCACGTGGGTCACGAGGTCGACAGTCGCATCCGCGGTGGACGGGTCGGGGTCGTCGCTGTGGATCTTGACGGAGCCGGTCGGGAGGTTCTCGTCGTTCGGCCGGAGCGTGACGGTGATGGTCTCCTGGTCGCCTCCGGGGACCACGAACGGCAGCGGCAGCGCGGTGAGCTGGTAGGCGCCGTTCGTCCGGTCCTCGATGAGGTTGAGCGAGGCGACCGTGAGATCGGCGACGCCCACGTTGGCGATGGTGAAGGTCTTGACGTACTCCCCACCGACGTACGGGCTGCCGAAGTCGAGCAGCGTGGGGCTGACCAGCATCTTCGGAGGCGCTGGCGCGTCCGCGGCCGCGTCGGGGCGCGTGATCGGCTGGCAGTAGCCGCCGCTGCAGCTGTAGCCGTCCTGGCACTGGTTGTCGTCGGTGCAGGGGGTGGGCCCCGAGTCCTGGGGCCCGACCGAAGTGCTACCCCCACAAGACCAGAGGGTAGCTGCAAAGACCAAGACCCCCCAGCCGAGCAGCGCTCGACGCAGCATGCGCACTCCTCTCCGTAGCTTATCTATTGTCCAACAAGTACGCGCCCCCAGTCAATTGGCCCGGATGCCGTGCCGTCGCGAGGCCGGGGCCGGGGGCCGCCGCGGACCCGGGGCCGGGTCGGCCGCGGGACCGAGCATCGAACGGGGGCCGACCTACTCTCGCACGAAGCGCGCGAGCCACTGATCGCTTCCGCCGGGGCGCACCGGCAAGTGCTCGACCAGGCGGAAGCCGTGCGGCTCGATCAGGGGGATGGCCTCGACGGAGGACGCGTTGCGGTAGTGCTCGTGGCGCGGCGGAGCCCCGGCCGGCGGCGGCGGCGACAGTCTCACCAGGCCGAAGGGCACGTTGTCGACCACGAGCAGCTGCCCGCCAGCGCGCAGCGCCCGGGCGGCGGCGGCGAGGGCACGCGGCACGTCGTGCAGGTGGTTGAAGGCCCGCAGCAGCAGCAGGTGGTCCCAGACGCCGGCCGCATCGAGCTCGCCGTCGAGCCCCTCGAGCGTCCCCACCCGCGCGCGCGCCCAGCCCCGGCCGCCCAGCGCCGCCACGGCGCGTGGGTCGGGATCGATGCCGAGGTACGCCACGGTGCCGGCGCGCACCAGCGGCGCGAGGACGTCGGCGTAGCGCGCATCGCCTCCGCAGCCGACGTCGAGAACGCGCCCCTCCAGCGCGGCCACGAGGTCGCGGACGCGGCGGTCGTCGCGCGTGAAGACGTCCTCCGCGGCGGCCTCGTGGCAGCCGCTGCAGCGGTCGTGCGTGGGGCAGGTCGCGCAGCGCGCACTCGGCCGCAGCTGGCGCAGGTCCGCGGCGAAGTCGTCGGGCGCCGCCTTGCGCGAGACGTCGAGGTAGATCTGCCCCAGGTCGCACCTGGTCCGGGCGATCTCGCCGTCGGCGAAGTCGCGCGTCTCGGCCCGGCACAGGAGCAGGCGCCCCGCGTGCGCGAGCAGCAACGAGCGGCCCCGGTCCCACCAGGGCCCGGGCCGGTCCACGACCGGGCAGGCACCGTCCCAGTCCCCCACCGGGCGAACCGGCTCGTAGTTGAAGGAGTTGGCCCGGGGCGCGGGCGGCGGCGGCCGCAGGGACGGCACGCCGTCACGGTCGACCTGCACCCCATGCAGGCCCGGGCAGCGTCCGGGCCGCGGGCAGTCGCCACACTCCGGCGGGTAGACGCGCTCCCGGGCCTCCAGCGGCTCCCAGCTCCCAGCCGCGCCCGACCAGGTCAGCACGAGGCCCTCGGCCCGACGGTCGGCGCAGGCCTCCTCGAGCCCGGGCAGGAGGCAGTGCGGCAGCCCGGCATGCACGAAATCCGGCCCGGCGCGTCCGGCCCGGCCGCGGCCGTGCGCGATGGCCGCGGCCACGGCGGACGCGGCCCCGGCCACGTCGGGCACCACGGCGGCGTGGTCCCGCGCCGCCGCGCCCTCGGGCTCGACCAGCGAGAACACCAGCCGCAGCCGGCCCAGCGGCACGAGCCGATCGACGAGGTCGCGCAGCGCGCCGAGGTTCGCCCGCGTGACCACGCAGACGACCGTCGTCGCGAGGCCGCCTCCGACCGCGGCCTCGACGGCGCCGAGCGTCTCGCGGAACGAGGCGGCGCGCGTCATCGCGTCGTGGACCGCCTGCGGTCCGTGCAGGGAGATCGTCACGCCGCCGACTCCCGCGGCCACGAGCCGATCGAAAGCCGGGCGGTGGGAGAGCACGCGCCCGTTGGTCACGAGGCCGCAGCGCAGCCCCGCCCGGCGGGCACGCGCGACCCAGCGCGGCAGCTCGCGCCGCATGGTCGGCTCGCCCCCCGAGAGCACGACTCCATCGAGCCCCATCGCGGCGGCCTCGTCGATCGCCCGCTCGACGTCGGCGGGCGTGACCTGGCGCATGCGGTGATCGGCCGTGCGACAGAACGTACAGCAGTCGTTTCACGCGTAGCCGACCCGGAGGAGCGCCTGCAGGGCCATCTGGCTGTCGATTGTACGAGGGCCGCGCCGGGCGGGCAAAGGGAACGGGCGCAGGCGTGCGGGCCGGGCGGCGCCGAACTGGTCAAGCGGCGGCGCGAGTGCTACCACTCTAGCCAGGTGCGCGTCGCCTTTCTCAACCCCCCGCTCCACCTGGCGCGGGACTTCATCGACTACCCGTACTTCGGCAACGTGGGGCTGCTCCAGGCGGCCGCGGTGTGCCGCGAAGCGGGCTTCGAGGTCGCGGTCCTCGACGCCTTCGCCCGCGGGGACAGCGATCTGACGGAGCGCCCGGGCGGCGGCCTGCGCCTCGGCGGCGCGCCCGGGCCGCTGGTGGACGCGCTGGCGGCGGCGCGCCCCGACGTGGTGGTCGTGGCCCACGGCCCCTTCGTGCACCCGGCCAGCGCGGGCGCCGCCCACCTCGACGAGGTGCTCGGGCTCGTGCGGCGGCGGCTCGCCGGGGCCCGGGTGGTCCTCGCCGACTGCCACGTGGGGGGCATGCACTACCGCGAATACGACCCGGAGGTCGTCCTCCGCCGCACCGGCGCCGCTCACCTCTGCCGCTACGAGGCCGAGGCGGCGCTGCCGGCGCTGCTGGCCACGCTCCGGGAGGGCGCCGCGGTGCCGCGCATCCTCCGCGGCGATGCCGAGGTCGACCTCGAGACCCTCCCGGCGCCGGCCTTCGCGGACCTCGACCTCGCGGCCTACGACCGGTTCCTCGAGCGCTGCTTCACGAGCCGCCTGCGCGTCCCGCTCTTCGACCTCGAAGGCCGCACCCTCCCGCTGCTCCTCTCCCGGGGCTGCGTCTACCGCTGCCTTTTCTGCACCAGCAACCCGGGCCTCAAGCCCGGTGAGGCCAAGCGCCACCGCCGCGTCTCCCGGGACCGCGCGGCGACGCTCCTGCGCCACCTGGCCCGCGACCTCGGCGCGCGCACGGTCGTCATCCTCGACGAGATGGCGAACCTGGAGGCCGCCGAGTTCGCGCGCGTGCTCGAGGTGGCCCGGGATCTCGACCTCCGCCTGGAGCTGCCCAACGGCCTGCGCGCCGACCGCCTCACCCGCGAGCACCTGGAGCTGCTGCGCGGCCGCACCACGCGCGTCTCCATCTCGGCCGAGAGCGGCAGCCAGCGGGTGGTCGACGAGGTCGTGCGCAAGCGCCAGGATCTGGCGGCCGTGCGCCGGGTGGCCGCCGAGGCGGCCGAGGTGGGCGTGCCGCTCCTGGTGCACTTCATCGTGGGCCTGCCCGGCGAGCGGCGGGGCGAGGTGCTGGAGACGCTGCGCCTGGCCGGGGAGCTACACGAGCAGCACGGCGCGCGCCCGGCGCTGCAGTTCGCCACCCCCCTCGAGGGGAGCCCCCTCTGGGAGCAGACGCGCGCCGCCGCCGGGGGCGGCGTGACCGCCGGCGACCTCGCGGCCCAGCTGCAGGTCCGACCAGTCCTCGGCGGCACCGACGCGACGGCCCACGAGCTGGCCGCGGCCAAGCTGCTCTTCGAGGCGCGGCTCGACGCCACCGCGACCGCCAAGCTCATCCTCAACCTGTCGTATCGCTGCAACAACTCGTGCCTCTTCTGCGCCGTGGGCGACCGGGGCTCGGCCGGCGGCACGTTCGCGGCGCAGCGCGCCGTGCTCGTCGAGCACCTGCGCCGCGGCATCCGCCTCCTCGACTTCGACGGGGGGGAGCCGACCCTGGTGCCGCACCTGCTGCCGCTCGTCCAGTACGCGCGCCGCATCGGCTACGAGCGGGTGTGCGTCACGACCAACGGCCGCCGGCTCGCCTACGAGAAGTTCGCCGCGGCGCTGCTGGGCTCGGGGATCACCGACCTGCTGGTCTCCATGCACGGGCCGAACGCCGAGGTCCACGAGGGGCTGACCCGCAGCCCGGGCAGCTTCGGCCAGACGGTCGCCGGCATCGAGAACGCGGTCCGCTTGAGCCCCGACGGGCGCGTGGATCTCGGCGTCAACACCACGCTGACCACGGCGAACTACCGTCACCTGCCCGAGTTCGCCGCGCTGGTCCGCAGCCTGGGCGTCCGCAAGCTCAACGTGCAGTTCGTCACGCCCTTCGGGCGCGCCCGCGCCGAGATCGTCCCCGACCCGGCCGACGCCGCGGCGATGGTGCGGCAGGTCATCGACGAGCACGGGGACGCGTTGAAGGTGCAGGTCATCAACCTCCCCTTCTGCTTCATGCCCGGCTACGAGCGGCACCTCCTCCCCGACCTCTTCAAGCACCAGCGCAACATGATGTTCGTCTCGTCGGAGGAGGTGAACCTGTTCGACTACCTCGCCGCGACGCGCGAGCGGCGCGAGCCGTGCGCCGAGTGCCTCCTCTCCATCGCCTGCGAGGGCTTCTACAGCTTCGCCACCGCGCCGCTCGCGGGCATCCGGCCCGAGCGCGAGCCGGCGGCGCCGGGGCCAGGAGCCCGGCCCGCCGGGAGCGTGCGGCTGGTCGACGTGATCCTCGGCTACCGCTGCAACTCCAAGTGCGCCTTCTGCTCCATCGACGACGAGCTGCGGACCACCAACTCGACGGCGGGCGAGATCGAGCGCCAGATCCAGGACTCGCTCCAGCAGCACCCGCTCGCCATCCGCTTCGGCGGCGGCGAGCCGACGCTGTGGCCGGAGCTGCCCGACCTGGTGGCCTTCGCGCGCTCCGCGGGCTTCGGCGAGATCGCGGTGCAGACGAACGGCTACCTCCTCGGTGAGGACGGCCTCGCTGGCCGGCTCGTCGACGCGGGCCTCAACAAGCTCAACCTGTCGCTGCGCGGCGCCACGGCCGCCATGCACGACGGCCTCACCCGGACCCGCGGCTCGTTCGCGCGCCTGCAACGGGGCCTCGCCGCGGTGCGGGCGGCCGCTCCCGGGCTCCACGTCGAGGGGGACGTGATCGTCACGCGCCAGACGCTCCCGGCCCTGGCCGACGTCGTGCGCGAGCTCGGCCCCCGCGGGATCCGCAAGTTCAACTTCTGGTACGTCGCCATGGAGGGGCGCGTGCGCGGCCACGAGCAGCGGCTGGTGCCGCGCCTCGCCGAGGTCACGCGGCCGCTCCTCGAGGCGCTCGACGCCGCCGACGCCCTCGGGCTGCAGGCGGCGCAGTCCTACTACGTCCCCTACTGCTTCCTGCCGGGGCGCGAGGGCCGCGTGTGGGACCCGGCCGGCGAGAACTGCGTCGTGGTGACGCCCAACGGCAGCTTCCGGCTGGAGCTGGGGGAGATCGACCTGGGCGTGAAGACGGCGCGCTGCCGCGGCTGCCGCTTCGAGCGGCGCTGCTTCGGCGTGCGCCCCGGCTACGTCGAGCGCTTCGGCGACACCGAGATCGTGCCGGTGCGCTGACGGCCGCGCCGGTCGGCCGGGCCACGGACGCCCGGCTCCGGGCTACGGGGCGGCGGTCCTCCCCGCCACGAGGCTGCGCATGTCGTCCATCTCGTCGATGGGGATGCCGCGCGCCGCGAAGCCCGCCCGGAGCTCGCGCTCCATCCGCGGGAAGAAGTCGTCCGCGGCCGCCTCGAGCATGCCGGCCGCCTCGTAGAGGTGGCGCACGCGGTCGCCGCCGTACATGCGGTCGATGCGCACGGCCTCGACGTGCGGGGCCAGCAACCCGACGAGGCGCTGCGGGTCCATCGGCAGCACGGGCTGGACGATCGCGAAGGCGTGCAGGCCGGCCGCATGGCATCGCGCGAGGGCCTCGATGCGCTCCTCCACCGGATCGGCCCCCGGCTCGAAGGCACGCCGCACGCGGTCGTCGTCGGAGGGGACCGAGAAGCCGACCGCGGCGCTCGGGAACTGCCGGAGCAGGTCGAGGTCGTCGACCACGCAGGCGCCGCGCGTGAGGACGACGGGGGAGAAGCCCCTCCCGACCAGCGCCTCGAGGCAGGCCCGGGTCACCCGGTACTTCCGCTCCAGGGGCTGGTAGGGGTCGGTGAGGATGGGGCTCAGCCGCACCAGCCCCGGGGGCGCGGTCTGCGCCTCGCGGCGCACGAGCTCGCCGGCGTTCATCTTCACGTCGACGTAGCGCCCCCAGGGGAGCGCCGGCAGCCCCTCGAGCGCCCGCGACATGTCGGCGCGGGGCCCGACGTAGCAGAACTCGCAACCGATGATGCAGCCGACGTAGGGGTTGATGTAGTAGTGCCCGAACCCTTCGGGGATCAGGACGCGATCGACCTCGATCTCCCGCACCGCGACGCGGCGGCTGACGGCCGGGCGCTCCACGACGGGCAGCCGCGACTCGCGCTCCTGGAGCAGGCGCACGAGCTGGTCCATGGCGAGGCGCGCGGCGGCGCCGAGGGGCCGAGCGCGATCGAACGGGTTGCGGACGCAGACGTTGAACCTCGCCGTGCGCGCGTAGCAGTCCAGCGCCTCGTCGCGGGGCTCCAGCTCGACGAGCACGTGGGTGTCGCCCCGGACGAGCGTCAGGCTGATCCCCTGCTCGGCGTCCCACGACACCAGGCGCCAGCCGGTGCGCGAGGGGCGCTCCAGGCGCAGCACCGGCGCCAGCAGGTCCGCCACCACTTCGTCGACGGCGCGACGCACGTGCGTGAAACTATAGCACGCGGCCGATCACTGCAACTGGCCAAGGCCCGGGTCGGGTGGTACCAATCTGTTGCGGCACCATGAGGATATTCCTGGTCCATCCACCCGCCGAGGTACCCCGCCGTTTCGTCAACTACCCCGGCTTCGCGCCGCTCGGCCCCCTCACCGCCGCCGGCTACCTCGAGCAACTCGGGCACCAGGTCGCCGTCTGGGAGGCGCTGGCGGTCGCTGCCCCGGCGGAGGTCGTGCGCCGTCGCGGCGACCAGCTCCGCCTGGGGCCGGAGCCGTCGGTCGAGGCCCTGGCCCCCGCCCTGGCCTCGGCCGACATGGTGGTGTTTCCTCTCGACATGTTCCGGCACCCCGAGGGCTCGTGGGGCGCCGCGGTCCGACGCCTCAGCCGCGCCGTCAAGTCACGGCGGGGCGAGGTCGCGACGGTGGTGGCCGATTGCTACGTCGGCGGGGTCGACTACGTGCCGGTCGCGCCGGCGGAGCTCCTCGCGGCGCTGCCCGACATCGACTGCTACGTCCGCGGCGAGCCCGAGCTGGCGCTGGCCGAGCTGGCCGCAGGCGCGACGCCGTCCGCGGTCCCCGGCGTGTGGCGCCGTGGCGCCGCCCCCGCGGCGGAGTGGACGCGCGCCGTCGACGACCTCGACGCGGTTCCGCCGCCGGCGTACCACCTCGTGGACGCCTCCCGCTACCTGCAGAGCCAGGCGGCGCTGGTGGCCGCGAGCCTGGTGCACGAGTACCACGGGGCCGGCCGGCTGCTCCCGGTCATGTCGAGTCGGGGATGCCCCTACCGGTGCAGCTTCTGCAGCAGCGGCGCGGGGCACCGGCATCGCGCCCTGTCGCCCGCGGTGTTCCGGCGCCACCTCAATCGCCTCGTCGCCCTGGGCGCCGACACGCTCTTCTTCCTCGACGACGTGATGAACCTCGACCCTGAGCGCTTCAAGGCCGTCATGCGGCTGCTGGCGGACGCACGGGTCTCGTGGACGGCGGCCAACGGCCTGCGCGCCGATCGCCTCGACGCCGAGGCGGTCCGGCTCTTCCACGACTCGGGCGGCTTCGGCCTCACGGTCTCCGCCGAGTCGGGCGATGCGCGCGTGCTGCGCGAGGTCATCCGCAAGGGGATGGACCCCGACGACGCGCGCTGCGCCGCGGAGGTGGCGGCGGCCGAGCACGTGCCCCTCATGATCCACTACGTCGTCGGGCTCCCGGGCGAGGGGGTCGCGGAGGCCGGCCGCACGCTGGCCCTGGCCGCCGAGCTGTGGGAGCAGCACGCGGCCGAGCCGCGCCTGCAGTTCGCCACGCCGGTGCCCGGCACGCCGCTGCACGACGAGGCCACGGCCGCCGGCCTGCTGCCACGGCCGCTGTCCCGGAGCGCCCTCCTGGAGGCGTTCGTCGCGGCCCCCACGCTCGACCCGCCCGAGCTCCCCGCGGCGCTCCTGGAGAGCATGGTGGCGCTGTTCGAGCGTCGGGTCGCCCGCGCCCGTCAGCCACGTCTGCTGCTCGACCCCGGCCGCCACTGCGACCAGCAGTGCACGTTCTGCTCGGCCGTGCCGCACGGGGCGGGCCCGGAATTCGACGACGAGACGCTGGCGGGCGCGCTCGCGGCGGCCCGCGAGCGCGGGGCGCGCGGCGTCGACCTCGGCGGCGGCGAGCCGACCCTCTACGCGGCCCTCCCGCGGCTGGTCGCGAAGGCCCGCGGCCTGGGGTTCACCGACGTCGGCCTGGTCACCAACGGCCGCACGCTCCACGTCGCCGACCTGGCCCGCCGGCTGGTCGAGGCCGGGGTGACCCGGTTCCTGGTGTCGGCGGCGGCCCACACCGAGGCGCTCAACGCCGCGATCACGCGGACGCCGGGCGCCCTGCGCGACACGCTCGCGGGCCTCGAAGCGCTGTTCCGGCTCGAACCCGTGGACATCTCGCTCAACCTCATCGCCTGCCGCTCGACCGCGCCGCACCTGTCGGACGTCGTCGCCCACTACTCGCGCCGCTTCCCGTTCCGGGTGATCAACGTCCAGGTGGTCCTGCCGCTGGGCGACGCGCTCGCCACCGGGGAGGCGCTCGACTCGTACGAAGAGGTGCTGCCGCAGCTCCACGCGGCGCTCGCGCTGCCCGGAGTGGCGCCGCTGGCCCTGCAGAACCTGCCCGCCTGCGCCCTGCCGGAGCGCCCCTGGCTCACGCTCCTCGAGGGCTTCAAGCGCGACCGCCTGACCCTCGCCCCCGACGGCACGCTCGTCCCGTTCGCCGACGTCATCGGTGCGGTGCTGCGCCGGGCCGACTACTGTGTCGAGTGTCCCGCCGCCGTGGCCTGCGCCGGCTTCGACCACCGGATGCTCGCGCGCTACGCGGGCGAGCGCGACCGGCCGCGACGCGTCGCGACCGCCCTGCTGCGGTCCCCGGGCCGCCCCCGGGGCGGCCGGGCCGCCGCGGTCAGCCGTCGACCGGGGTGAGCTCCTCCCAGCCGTGGCGCCGGGCGTACTCGGCCCACACCCCGTCGCAGCGCTCGGCCAGCGCGCAGCGCGCGCATGGGGGCCCCTTGACCTGGTCGCGCGTCGGCGCCAGCGGGCGCAGGGCCCCCTCGACGAACAGGGTGATCTCCTCGCGCGCGCCGGCGAGCTGGCCGCGCCCGGCCAGGACGCAGGGCGGCAGCCCCTCCACCCGGCACTCGAGCCCCGCCGGCACCGCGATGGCACGGATCGCCGCCGCCGCGGCCGCCATGCGCGGCACGAGCGCGTCGTAGTGGCGCAGCGCCTCCTGCACCGGCGCGACGAAGTTGAGGACCACGCGGCTCACGCCGAAGGTCGCGAAGAGCCGGACGGCCGGGGCCAGCTCCGAGAGGTTGCCGCGGGTCACGACGGTGCTGGTCGTGAGCTCGAGATCCGCGCCGGCGCGCCGCACGGCCGCGAGGCGCGCCAGCCCGGTCACGGCCTGCGCGAAGCTGCCCGGGGCCCTCGTGAGCCCGTCGTGGGCCCGCGCGGTGGCGCCGTGGATCGAGATGGTCGCCGCCGTGAGCCCCGTGTCCACCAGGCTCCGGCAGTAGCCCGCGTAGGCCAGGCGCCGGCCGTTGGTGACCACCTCGCGCTCGCGGTACCCCAGCCGTCGCGCCGCGGCCAGCAGGTCGAGCAGCCGGTCGGCGATGGTCGGCTCGCCGCAGGTGAACAGCACGGCGTCTCGTGACTGGTACGCCTCCAGGGCGCGGACCTGCGCCGAGAAGTCCGCCGCGGCCCGCGCCGCGCGGTCCTCCAGGCAGAAGAGGCAGCGGTTGTTGCACGTGGGCGACACCATCACGTGCAGCCGCCGCCGGCGTGCCCCGGGCGCCGCCGCGAGTCGCCCCTCAGCCATCGGCGCGGCCCCCGGGAGCGGGCGGGGGCGGAGCTGACGCGCCGTCGCCCACCGGACGGCGCAGGGGGTGCAGCTCCCCGACCCCGTACAGCTCGAGGTACCGGAGCCAGGGGCCCTCGCAGACGTCGCGCGCGTCGCACTCGGCGCAGGCCGGGGCGTGCCCCTTGAGCCTGGTGGCGCGGCGCTCGCGCCAGAGGAAGCGGTCCGCATCGGCGGCCTCGCCCGGGCGCCGGAAGACCGTCACGCTGGTGTCGAGATCGCGCAGCTCACCGAGGTAGCGCCCCACCAGCCGCGCGTTGCCGAGCACCGCGTCCGGCCAGGCGCAGAGCGGGACGTCGCCGAACGTGATGCTCATCCGCAGGGCGCGCTCGTTGCGCCACATGAGCTCCACCATCCCGGGCACGCAGCGCGCCAGCCGGGGCACGAGGTCCGTGTCGCGCAACGCCAGGTGCTCCGGGCGCAGCAGGTTGAAGCGGATCTCGCCGACGCCGCGCCGGTGGAAGAACGTGGCCATCTCGGCGAGCTGCTCGCAGTTCAGGCCATGGATGCAGCCGTTGAGCGCGAAGCCGTCAGGCAGGCGCCCCTGCCCCGCCGCCCGCACCAGGTGGTCGACGGCGGCGAGCTTCTGCGCGAAGGCGCCGGGGCGCCCGGTGAGGTGGTCCTCGACCGCCTCCTGGTGGCTGTGGATGGAGAGCGTGACCCGCGTCACCCCGGCCGCCAGGAAGGCCTCGAGCACGGCCTCGTCGGCGAAACGCCGGCCGTTCGTGCACAGCGCGACGCGCTCGAAGCCCTGCCTCCGGGCGGCTGCGACCGCGTCCAGCGCGTGCGGGTAGCGCAGGATCTCCCCGCCCAGGAACGACAGGGAGCGGTAGCCGGCGGCCGCCGCGCGCTCGATCTCGGCGAGCAGCGCCGCGCGGGGCACCCAGGCGCGCTCCGCCTCGGGCACCGTGCCGTTGCCGCAGAAGCGGCACGCGCTGTCGCACAGCTTGCCGATGCCGAGCTCGAGGTTGCGCCGATCGAGCCTCACGACCGTTGCCCCTCGCCCCCGTCGCCTGGCCCGGCGGTTGCTCGCTGCTGCTGGCGCGCGAGCTGCTGCAGCGTACCGAGAGCCTGGCGCACGGTCGGCGACGGAGGAGCACCGTCGGTGGACACGTACGTGACACAGCACCCCTCCGCCTCGAAGAGCGCGTCCAGTCGCTCGTGCGCGCCGGCGAAGCCGAGCCTGAAGGTCTCGCCGTTGCGCAGGCGCAGGCGGCACACCAGCGCGCGCGTCCCCCCCCAGTCCTCCAGCTCCGTCCCCTCAACGCGCATACCCGGAAAGCGCGCCAGGAACGCGGCCGCGCGTCGCCCGAGGTCGTCTTCCGCGCCCCGATCCAGCAGCCGCTGAGACAGATCGACGCTGCCGTGGTCCCAGAACCGCACGCGTCCGCGCCGCCCGCCCGCGGTCGCGGCCTCCGCGCGCTCGCGGAACTCCTCGCAGGCGCGTGCCAGCTCGTCTGCGGACAGCCAGCGACTGGAGATCAGCCGGTGGCCATCCGCCTCGTCGTACGCGAGAGCGTACTCGTGCCGTCGGTGATAGAACTCGCTGCCCGGCAGCACGCGCAGCACGGAGGCGACGACGACCCCGTCGAGCGACAGTGCGAACTCGGCCGTCGCGCGCATGTCGTCGATGGTGTCGCCGGGCAGGCCGAGGATGAACTCCAGCGTCACGTTGAGGCCCGCGGCGCGCAGCCAGCCGACCGCCCGGGCGAAGGCCCGGCGATCGAGGCGGCGGTGCATGAGGTGGTTCGCGGCTGCCCCCACGGACTGCAGTCCCATCCCGACTCTCCCGCGGATCCGGGACAGCCGCTTCGCCTGCTCGGCAGTCAGGCACCGGTGGTCGACCTCCACCGAGTTGTAGAGCGTCGCCTCTGGATCCGCCGCGTTGATGGCGTCGAGCAACGCGGCCATGTGCTCCTGATCGAGGTTCACGCTCGCGTCCGCGAAATCGGCGTTGACGACCGCGTTCGCGACGGCCCAGCGCAGTTCCTCCTCCACCAGGGTGCGGCTCTTCTTTCGCAGGCGGGGCCCGGCGAGCGGTACGGAGCAGAAGGCACAACGGTGAGGGCAGCCTCTCTGCGTCTCGATGTTCAGCGTCTGGACCGCGCGGCCAGGCGGGTAGGCCGCGAACGGGGAGCCGCCCACGGCATCCAGATCGTCGAGCGGGCGCCCCGCGACCACCGCCCCGCCGCCGGGGCGCCGGGACCGCGGTGCGTCGAGGTAGTCCAGCAGCGCATGCTCCCCCTCACCCTGGACCACGACGCCAATCGCGGGGTGGCGAGCAATCAATCGCTCGAGATCCTCGGCGTCGTACGACACCTGCGGTCCCCCCAGCACGATGGCCGTCTGCGGCACGTGCTGCCCCACGAGGTCGCAGAGCTCGTAGTGAGCCGCGTAGTTCCACACGTAGCACGACAGCGCCACGACGTCGGGCGCCAGCGGCGCCAGCGTCGCGAGCATCTGCTCGGGCGACGACGACACGGGGAAGTCCACCACCGTGATGCGACAGGAGTCAGGCCGGAGGCGCCGCCGCAGGTAGGTTGCCAACGTGCGCGTGGCCAGCGGCACCACCGGCGCCGTGCCGCCGAACGGTGCCGGGGCGCTTCGTGTGCACAGGACCACGTGCTCCATGACGCTGAGGCTGTCCTCCCGTGCCGCCGTCGGGCTGCCCGGATGACGGCGAGGCCTCCGCTCCCGCGCCCGACCGCGCACGCCGCGTGGAAACATAGCAGCCGACCTCGCGCGCGGCAACGCGGCCCCGGTGAGGCCCACGACCGATCAGGGACCCGGTAGCATCGCGGCCGCCGGCCCCGCGCGGCCCCCGTGGCGAGGCCGCCGGCAAGCGGCGGGCAGAGTGAGCCCCGACGCCCGGCAGGCGGTACGTGAGCAGCCAGCGATGTGGAGCGG
>JACRCY010000210.1 GCA_016218785.1 Deltaproteobacteria bacterium | reverse complement strand
TGCTGAAGGCGGCCGAGGCCCCCGCGAAGTAGCTCCCCCCTGGTCGCACCTCCGCACCGCGGCGCAGCAGCGCCGCTCCCTGCTCCCCCCCAGGTAGCGTCTAGCGTCGCCGACGCCGCGCGGCGATCACGGCCGCGAGGACGAGCGCGGCGAGGAGCGCGCCCGCAGGGCCGGAGCCGGAGGCGCACCCGCCGCAGGTGGCGAGGTTGCGGCCGTCGAGGTGCGACCCGCCGTCGGCGGAGCCGTCGCTGCCGGCGTCGGCCTGGGGCGCCGTGCAGGCGGTGGGCCGGAACGCCACGAGGGCGAAGGGCGTGCCGTCGATGCCCTGGAGCGCGATGTCGTCGAGGTCCCAGCCGGAGCCGCCCGCCGCCGGGTCGGTGCCGATGCGGAAGCGGAGCGCCACGGTCTGACCCGCGAACGCGGTGCCGAGGTCGAGACGGACGGCCTCCAGGTCGGGCCAGGCGGCGTTGCGCTCGACGTACGCCAGGCGATCGGCGAGCGGGTTGCCGGAGACGTCGGTCACGATGCCGCCGTAGCCCGGGTCGGCCCAGGTCGAGACGTCCTCCCATGTCGAGCCGCCGTCGCCGGAGACCTCGATGACGGCGCCGTCGTAGTAGACCTTCCCCGGGTCCTCGTCGGCGGTCTCGAACTCGTAGCGGTGGCGGAACGACACGACGAAGCGCCCGGTCGCGCTCACCGGCAGCGGCGGCGACTCCAGCCAGCTGTCGGACGGGTGCGCGAGGTCGGCGCCGTGCCACACGTGGTTGCCGGGCTCGAGCTCGGGGCGTGCCCACGCCTCCTCGGCCCCGTCGCCGTTCGGCGTCCAGACGGTGGACGAGGCCTCGACGTCGTCGGTGGCCGTCGCGGCGGGCCGCTCCTCGTAGTTGACGCGGAAGGCCGCCGCGCGCGTCACCGACGCGTGGCAGGCCTCCGTGGCGGCGACCGTGGCGTCGAGCGTGACGATCTTCATGGCGGCGAGGCCGAGGTCGAGCGCCACCTCCACGTCGACGGTGGTGGAGCCGAACGGAGCCAGGGGGCCCACGCTCACGCTGGGGCCGGCCGGGAACGTGATGGCCGGGTCGTGGGCGGCGACCGTGAGCGTGGCGGCGCCGAGCGGCTCGATGCTCGCGTTGGTGACCTCCACCTGCAGCCGGCCCCGCTCACCCGCGTCGAGGCGTCCGTTGCCGTCGCACGAGGCGAGGCTGTCGTCGAGGGTGGGCTCGCCGAGCACGACGTTGGGCTTCACCTCGTACGACTCGACCACGCCCACGAAGTCGGAGGAATCGCGCGGCGGGGACTCCGCGCAGCTCCCGGCGCCCCGGCGGGCGAAGGCCGCCGCGATCAGCATCTGGTCGGCCGGGCTCGCGGCCCCGGCCACGGCGAGGAGGGCGTCGCGCGTCTCGAGGTACGTGGCGTCGGCGGGCGTGACCTTCAGCCCCGCCACCACGTAGTCCGACATGGTGCGCCGCGCCTCGTCGAAGGTGCGCGTGGCGCCCGGCCCCTGGGTCTCCTTGAGCAACGCGACGTAGACCTCGAACAGCATCTGCGCCCAGATCTCGCCCGCGCAGTGCACCTCCGAGTTGGGGTAGCCGAGGTCATCCAGCGGGGTGGTCGTGGGGAGCGGCTCCCCGTCCGCGATGTGCCGGAAGGTGAAGGCGTTCTTGGTGAAATCGACGGAGTAGGCCGCCCGGCGGCCGCCGAAGTAGGCGCTGTCGGTCTCCGTCCCCTTCCCCACGTAGATGCCGGAGGCGGCATAGGTCCCGTCGAGGTCGTCCCCTTCGCGCAGGGCCAGGTGGAGGGCCAGGAAGTCGCCCCACCCCTCGCCCATGGCGCCGCACGCCGCCTGGCCGCAGTCGGCCAGCCGCAGGTGGAGGTAGTGGCCCCACTCGTGCGCGACCACGGCGTTGTCCAGCGCGCAGTCGCGGTCGACACCGCCCACGCGGGTGAGGTGGGCGGTGACCGCCCCCTGCTGGAGCGCCTCCTTGATGGCGGCCCCGTCGCTTGAGGACACCGACAGGACCGGGATGGTGACGGCGGTATAGGGGGCAGCGTCGGGCATGCTGACCGGGCGGAGGCCCTGGTTGTTCGCCAGGATCACGCCGCCGGCGCCGGCCGCCTGCGCATTGACGGCCTTCTGCTTGAAGGTGCAGGTGCCGCGGTCGAGGAGCGCGATCTTGCCCGCGACGTCGTTGGCGATGGTCTCGCAGGCGTCGGCGGTCGGGGCGGTCCCGTCGTTGACCAGCACCACGGTGCCCGTGAGGTCGAAGTCGCGCGGCCCGAACGCCGCCGTCGCCGTGTCCAGGTCCTGGTCGGGCGGCGTCACGTGGAGCGTCCGCTGCTCGGGCCCCGTCCACAGCAGGAGCTGCATCTTGGGCGGCTCCCCGTCGGCCATCGTGGACATGTTGGCGTTGTTCATCTCGCTGTAGTCCTGGGCCTCGACGAGGATGCGGTCGCCCCCGACGCCGCCCCGGCCGAAGTTGGTCTGCTGCGCGTTGCCCGCGGCCTCGTCGAAGCCCGAGTCGTAGTACCAGTCGTGGAGCCAGTTGACGACGTAGAAGGCCTGGGTGATGGCCGCCATGATCTGGGTCTGGTCGGCGGCCGGAGCGAGGGCGGTGTCGTAGCCGTGGTTGAAGGTGTCCGCCGCCGTGGTCGTGGCGCGAAGGTCCCCGGAGGTGAAGCCGTCGGGCGGCTGGAGGTCCGCGTAGGCGTCCACGTTGTTGCCGACCGTCTCCGTGGCCCCGGCCGGGAGCCAGGGGTCGGCCTGGCCGGCCGGGTTGTGGTTGAACGCCTCCTGCTCGACGAGGCGCGAGGGGATGAAGGCCGGATCGCTGCCGTCGGGGCTACCCGTGGGGTGGGGGGTGAAGTCGGCCTGCGGCCCGTCGAGGGGGCGGCCGGTCCCATCGGCCCACACCCGGTACCGGTGGGCCTCCGCCGTCAGGTTGCGCCGCTCCAGCACGCGGCCGTCGTCGGCGGCGATGACGTACCGGAACGCCGCGGAGGAGACGCCGCCGGGGCGCGTGGCGTAAAACTCCACGAAGTGCGCCGGGCGCAGCGCGCCGGGGCCGGAGACGAGGACCGGCTTGACCCGCGCCGGCCTCGAGAGGTGCACGGTGCCGCCCCGCACGGCCACGGGGCGGGTGAGGTCCAGCCGGTCGAAGCCCCCGGGCGCGGGGCCGAGGGGGGTGAGGTCGTCGGCCGCGACCGCGGCGCCGAAGTGCGCGCCGAGCGCGGCCGCGAGCGCGGCGCGCGGCGGGCGCGTGAACGCGGGCGGGGCCGGCGGGGCGACGAGCGGGGTGCCGGTGATGGCCACCAGCTCGAGGCTCCGGCGCATCAGCACCTTGAGCTCGCCGCGGTAGACCTCGACCCCGTGCGCGCGCTGCCGGAGCGTGACGATCACGCCGCCATGCCCCGGGTCGTGCACTCCCGTCACCTCGGCGTTGGCGAGGTCGGCGGTGGCGACGCGGTAGGCGGGGGCGTGGCGCAGGAGGTGCGCGCGCGCCGCCACCTCGGCCGTGGCGCCGGCCGGCGCCTCCTGCCGCGTGGTCGCCCGCAGGAACCGCGGGACGCCACGGGCCTCGTCGAGCGCGGTCGCCACGCTCGACGGGTAGACGCGGGGCGCGGCCGTCGCGACACCTCGCGGGGAAGCCTGCGTGGCCACGCCGACCCCGAGTCCTCCGGGCGTCCGCACCTCCGGCGTACAGCCGAGCGCGAGCGTGAAGCAGCCGAGTCCCACCAGCAGCCGCATTCGTCGGATCATGCTCTCTCCTCCCGGATCGCTCCCCGGGCCCACCCGTGGACGCACGTGCCGCACAGTAATCGGTCACTCGGGCCGGCGTCAACGCTCGCGCCGGGCCCGGCCACGCCGGGCCCGGACCGGGGCCACCTGCCGGCCCCGCCGCCCGCGGCCCGTGCTAGTATCCGCCCGTGCACACCGCCAGGCCATGGCTCCCTCTCGCCGCGGCCCTCGCGCTGACCCTGGGCGGGGCTCCTGCCGGCGCCCAGTCCGCCGAGGACCTCGAGGCGCTGGTCCACAAGGGGAGCCTCGACGCGGCCCTTCGAGGCTGCGAGAAGCTCATCAAGGCGCGGCCCCAGGACCCGAAGCCCCACTTCGTCAAGGCGCTGGCGCTGCGCGCCAGGAACGACCTCAAGGGGGCCATCGCCAGCCTCAGGCGGGCCGTGGCCCTCGACGGCAAGTTCCACCAGGCCGTCATGACCCTCGGCGCCATGCTGGAGGAGAACGGGGAGATCGCCGAGGCGCTCAAGCAGATGCGCCTGGCGGTCAAGCTCAAGCCCGACTACGCGGACGCCTGGTTCAACCTGGGACGGGCGCTCGACCGGCAGAAGCAGCTCACCGAGGCCGTCCAGGCCTACGGGCAGGTGCTCAAGCAGAGCCCCAAGGATCTCGAAGCGCGCGTGCGGCTCGCCAACGTCCTCGGCAAGCTCGAGCGCACCGATGAGGCCGTCGGCCACCTGCGCGAGGCGGTGAAGCAGGCGCCGCAGAGCGTCAACCTGCGCGTGGGCCTCGGCGCGGCCCTCGCCAAGGCGCGCCGGCTCGACGAGGCCGCCAAGGAGCTGCAGGTCGCGCTCAAGGCCGAGCCCAAGCTGGCCGAGGCGGCGCTCCGCCTGGGGCGCGTCGAGCTGGAGCGCGGTCGCACCAAGGAGGCCGTGGCGGCCCTGGAGAAGGCCACGGTGCTCGCGCCCAAGAGCGCCGAGGCCGCGTGCGACCTCGGCGTGGCCTACGACGCCGCCGGCAACCCCAAGCGGGGCGTGGAGCAGTGCCGCAAGGCCCTGACGCTCAAGCCCGACTACGTCAAGGCGCACCACCGCCTCGGGCTGATGCTCATCAAGCTCAAGCAGTGCGCCGCGGCCAAGGTCGAGCTGGAGACGTACCTCAGGAGCGTGACCGACCGGAGGAAGCGCAAGGAGATCGAGACCAGGATCACGGGCTGCAAATAGCACCGCCGGCCGCGGCCGCTCCCCGTGACCATCGGCCGGCGTCGCCGGCGCCAGGAACCCTCCCGCAGGAGAAGCCGACCGCATGCTCGAGACCGAGATCCCCGAGGCCCTCACCTTCGACGACGTCCTGCTGCTCCCCGCGGCCAGCGACGTGCTCCCCCTCCAGACCGACGTGCGCTGCATCCTGACTCGGTCGATCAGCCTGAGCATGCCGCTCCTGTCGGCGGCGATGGACACGGTGACCGAGGCGCAGACGGCGATCGGCATGGCGCGCGAGGGGGGCATCGGCATCGTCCACAAGAACCTCACCGTGGCCGAGCAGGCGCGGGAGGTGAGCCGCGTGAAGAAGGCCACCTCGGGGATGATCGTCGACCCGATCACGGTCCACCCCGACCAGCAGCTCCACGACGCCATGGACCTGATGCGGCAGCACTCGATCAGCGGCCTGCCCGTGGTCGCCGACGGCGTGCCGGTCGGCATCCTGACGAACCGCGACGTGCGCTTCGAGCGGCGCCTCGACCTGCGGGTCCGCGACATGATGACCACGAGGCTGATCACGGCGCCCGAGGGGATCGGCCTCGACGACGCCAAGGAGCTGCTGCACCGCAACCGCATCGAGAAGCTGCTGGTAGTCGACGCCGCGGGCAAGCTGCGCGGGCTCATCACCATCAAGGACATCGAGAAGGCGCTCGAGTACCCGAACTCGGTGAAGGACGACCTGGGGCGCCTCCGGGTGGGCGCGGCCATCGGCGTGAGCGCCGAGCGCGAGGAGCGCGCCGCTGCGCTGCTCGCGGCCGGCGCCGACGTGCTCTGCGTCGACACGGCGCACGGCCACTCGAAGGGGGTCGTCGAGGCGGTGGCGAGCCTGCGCAAGGTCTTCCCGCAGGCGCAGCTCATCGCCGGCAACGTGGCCACGGCCGAGGCCTACCTGGCGCTGGCCCACGCCGGCGCCGACGCCGTCAAGGTCGGCATCGGCCCGGGGAGCATCTGCACCACGCGCGTCATCGCCGGGGTGGGCGTGCCCCAGATCACCGCCATCGCCGAGTGCGCGCGCGCCGCCGGCAAGGACGGCCCGCCCATCGTCGCCGACGGCGGCGTCAAGTACTCGGGCGACCTCACCAAGGCCATCGCGGCCGGCGCCCACACCGTCATGATCGGCTCCCTGTTCGCCGGCACCGACGAGGCGCCGGGCGAGGTCGTGCTCTACCAGGGGCGCAGCTACAAGATCTACCGCGGCATGGGCTCCATCGGCGCCATGCGCGCGGGGGGCAAGGACCGCTACTTCCAGTCGTCGGTCACCGAGGTGTCGAAGCTGGTGCCCGAGGGGATCGAGGGGCGCGTCCCCTACCGCGGGCCGCTGTCGCAGTCGATCTTCCAGCTCCTCGGGGGCTTGCGCAGCGGCATGGGGTACACGGGCTGCCGCACCCTCGCGGACCTGCGCGAGAAGGCGCGCTTCGTGCGCATCACGGCCATGGGCCTGCGCGAGAGCCACGTGCACGACGTGACGGTCACCAAGGAAGCGCCCAACTACCGGCTGGAGCGGGAGTAGAGGCAGCGGCCCGCCGCCGCCAAGCCCGCATGACGCCTGCCCGCGGCTGCGCGGGTCAACCCCCACGCGGATCACCTGCCGCGAAGCCCCCTTGCCGTCGGTCGGCAGGCGTGTTTCAATAGTGTTGGATGTTCTCGCGGAGAAGGGGAGGCGCGTCTCTGTGGAGCCGATGTCAGCAACGGTCCCCGAGGGTCCGACTTGCGCCGGTGCGGCCTCCGCACGACCCGGGAGGTGAACGATGACCTGGCGTAGCGCTCATTGCGATCCTGGCGTCGCTTCTCTCGCCCTCGTCACCTGTCTGCTGCTGGCAGCGGCGCCCGCGCGCGCCGTCCCGGAGTCTGGTGGGAAGCCAGACGTGTTGGTCGTTCGGGGACAGCTTGGAGACGGCTTCGTGTGGCCGGGCCAGGTCGGTCACGGGGGTGCGGGCCCCGGCGTGCTCGTCGATACCGTAGTGGCGGTCCCGGTGTTGCGAGGGGCCTTGGGTCCGCAGAGCCTCCTCGGGCTTCGGACCGTGTGGGTCGGCCCCAACGGCTGGTTCCGCGTCCCGCTGGAGAAGACCTCAGACTGGCTCCTCCTGCTCGTCGACTCCACCGCCTCGGGCCCGGCGCGCGTTGTGGCGCAGGCGGCGTTTCCCGTCCGCGCGGGAGCGAGTACTCTTCTCCTTCTGCCAATCAGTCGGACCGTTGGCGGCTCCCTGAACGTGGGACGCCTTGCCGCGACGGGGACCGTGGCTACGGTGGCGTTGGAGGCACCCATGGCGCAGCAGCCGGTAGCCGGAAGAGTCTTTGCCCTTGCGGAGCGCCCGCTTCCAGCACACCGGTTCTCGCTCACGGAGCAGCAGCTCGCCGAGCTGGCCGCGAGCGACGACGGCTTCGCCAGCGCCATGGACCTTGTCGCGAACTCCAGCTCCGAGACCGGCATCTTCTACGTTCTTCGACCGGACTTCACTTGGGGAGGCGACTACGCAGCGGCGCGAGACGGCTTCCAGGGCGCGTTTGGTTTCCGCGGGTACAGCCTGCAACTCACCACCAACTCGACGGACGTAACGCTTCCTCAGATCTGTGGGGATGGCGTTCCTCGTGTGCCGGTGGAGCTATTCCCGCCCCCAGGGCGAGTGGTAGCGGGTCGAGGTTCCCCTGAGGTGCCCGACGACAACACCCCGACGGCAGTTCCTCTGTACGGCGACACCAAGCCCATCGCGAACGACAATGCCGTCTGCGTCGTCACCGAGGGCGGGGCCGTCGAAGCATGGGACGATGATTTCTTTGCGGCGCTGCGAGACGGGTCCATCTCGCACACGTTCGGTTACAAGGGGCTCCACGTGAAGAGCGCCTTGCCCCTGGGAAGCTGGGCCTACGAGGTGGCGGGTGAAGCGAAAGCCGCTTTCGATGTAGGCGTCACTGTGCCGCTGACGGCGGACCGCACCGTGAACGGGCCTGCTCCAGTGGTGCGGGTAAACACCGGAGGGATGGGCGAAATCACGTCCGTCGAGGTAGCGTGGTTGCTGTACGACCCCGCCGCTTCCTGTGGGCAACCGTACTGCGACGTGGTGGACCCTGCTGTCCTCGAGACGCTCATTGACGAGGCGCTCGTCTACTTCGACAACGTTTCGACCGGGCCCCGCCGGTTCGACTTCGTCGGCTTCGATCCGGCGACACAGCCCAGCATTGTCCCGCCGCGCTCGTGGTACTGGGGCTACAACGGTCCGGCGTCCGAGCAAGCGGAAGTCATCGGGGTCTTCTATTCCTCGGCCGGGCGCGGGCACTTCTTCACGTTCCAGCGGTACGTGTACCCCGCGGCTCACCAAGGGCTGTGGCTTCCCGTCCCGCTTGAATACACCGACTATGGGACACCGCCGCCTCCTCCGCCCGACGGTTGCAACAATCCCACTGATCCCGTCCTGGTCACGTACGGTCAGCAGTTCCTCCTCCCGCAGCACGACGGCCTGGACTTCGGCTTCGATCGACCGCCCGCCGACGCCGTCTATCGGCGCATTCTCGCTCCCTGCGATGGAGTGGTGACCCAGGTAGTCATGAACGACCTGATGAAGGGCTTCGACCTTGGCATCCAATGCGACGCGACACGGTCGGCTCTGCTTGCGCTCAAGCCGTGTTCGGACGATCCGGCCGTGTACCCCGGGAGCAGCCTGGATGAGCCCGGGGCGCAGGAGCGCGAGATTCGCGTTTTCCCTGGCGACGCGGTTCGGCGGGGTGACGTGGTTGCCCGGGTTGTCGTCCCCTGGCAGGCGACGAAGCCCACGTGGTGTCCGGCGCCTCACGTCCATTGGGGCGTGTTCGACAACGCGGCGGCAGTTTGCCCGCGGGACGGGATCGTCGATCAGACACAGCGGGACCAGTTGGACGACCTGTACGCGCACCTGTGCGCGCCAACGGGATGGTTGACGCCGGTGTGTCCGTAGCGGGGGACCGCTACGGCGCGAGCTTCCCGATGCCCAGGTCCACCTGAGCGGCGCGGAGCGGCCAAGTCATCGGCCGGACCGAGACTCTGCGCTGCGCCAGCCAGCGTTCCACGCGCTGATCCAGGCTGCGGCAGAGTTCGATGTGACCGGCAACGATCTCGCGATCCGGGCCGGCGGCCGATGGCGCGGTCACCGTCGGCGTCGCGGCAGGGTCCAGGCTGCAGGTAGCGCCACGATAGAAGTAGAGTGGTCGGTCGGATGGCACGACGGAACCGGGCGGGATGACTCGCCACTCGAGATCCGGCCTCGCAGTGATCAGCAGCGCGTGAGGGATCGCCAGTGCAGTGTCGAGGTCGCGTCCGCGCACGGTCCTGGCCCACACCGCCACAATCCGCCCGCCACGCGGGACCCGTGCAAGGCTGTCCCGAAGGAAATCGTACTCCGCCTGGTACGGGAGCGGCCGATACGGGAGCAGCGCCCCGGCCTGGACCGCTTGCTTGAGCCAGAGGCACACGGACACGAGGATCGCGCTGACGAGGACGACCCGCTGCGCGACGCGGGAGGCGAAGCGCTGCGCGAGGGCAGCGACCCACTCGGCTCCTTGGGCGGCCCCGGCGGCGAGCATCAACAGGAGCAGGGCTTCCAGAATGATGTCGTAGCGGTGCGCCGGGCCCGGCTCCGCCCCGAGCCGTGCCTCGCCAAAACCGCCGACGATCTTGGGCAGGACGAGGACTGCGTACGCGAGCGGCGTCAGGAGCAGCCCCAGCCCGCGTCGGGAGAGGCAGGCGACGATGAAGAGCAGGAGCAGCCCTGCCTGTGTCCAGTCCGACAGGGGAAACAGGATGTTCGTGAGCGGAGAATGAGCATCAATGGCGCGCCGCAGCCCTGCGCTCAGCACGTCCGGCGGCCCAGGCAGCGTTCCCGGCCCCAGGAGCCAGTACAGGCGCAGGAGCAGCACCAGGCCCATGGCGGACACCAGTGTGCCGAGGCGAGCGAGGACGCCCCTCGCGCGCGGCCCCGGCTCGCACAGGAGGAGCGGATACGCCACCGGCGAGAGGAGCAGCTCGACCCGCGTGAGCCCCACGAGCGCGGCGCACGCCAGGACGCCCGCGAGCGGCGGCCACTGGCGGCGCGCCGCCCGGGAGGCCGCGAGCGCCTCTGCGTACCAGAACAGGCCGAGGGTGAACGCGAGGAGCGCGACGTTGTGCGGAGCATCCGAGGCCCCGAGCCACACCTGAATCGCGTCCAGGCTCATCAGCAGGCCGAGGAAGACCGGCGTGTGGCGGGGCCACCGGCTCGAGCCCCGTTCCTGGAAGCGCAGGAACGTCGCGACGAGCAGACCGACGGCGAGCGACGAGCACGCTGTCGAGACACCGAACACGACCGAGGGCGGAACGTCCAGGAACCTTCCGAGCAGGTGCAGGAATCCGCCCCAACCCCCGCGGACGTTCATGAAGGGCTCCTGCACCGCCGAGGGTGGCGGCAGGTAGTCCACGTACCAGTTGGCGGGGAGGTGCGGAGTCGTCGCGCGGATGGCCGCCGCCAGCGATGCGAACGCCACAAAGTGAGCGAGGGAGCGGCGGCTGCTCCGGACCAGCAGCGCCACCGCGGCACCCAGCGCCGGCAGGAGCGCGAGCCACAGGAGCGCGGACGCGGGCTTCGCCCAGAAATGGGAGAAGACGGTGTGGTGGAGGAAATCGAGCAGCCACGCACGCAGCTCGGGCACGACGCTGGCGACGCTGGCGTGGATTCCCACGGACCAGAGCCTACCCTAGCCGGTCACGGATAGACAGGGACTTCGGGAGCTATTCGCGCTGCCCCGTTTTCGCGCGCCAGCGACGCAAGCGATCGATATTGCAGAGGCGAGGCGCTTACAAGTTGCCGGAATTGACCAGGCACCTATGGCACTCAACCCCCTCGGAGAGGCTGATTCTTGGGGT